>JAGWGU010000041.1 GCA_028867275.1 Nitrososphaerota archaeon | reverse complement strand
TGGCAACAATACCAATGGTAATAAGATCAGCAACATCACTCAAGAAAAATTATCAAGACGTAAATGGACTTGTTCCAGTAATGCAAGGGTTTGTCACATACAGCAGAATAACAGGTGCATTGTTTGTCATTTCATTTCTTGCTGACATGTTACTCAAAACTCTACAGTAGGATTAAATCGCAGATACCAATCCAAAAGCACATGGTCTCAGGTTTTGCAACACCAGACGGCACTGCAAGTTTTGCAAAAAGACAAACAAAGGTTGCAAAGAATCACTTCAAGAATTTTTCAGGTCTTTTCCTCTCATCTATTGGAGTCGGTACATATCTTGGCAACCCAGACGATACAACAGACAAACTTGTCCAGGAGGCAGTAAAGACATCTGTCAGGTCAGGCATAAACGTAATTGATACTGCAATCAACTATAGGGCACAAAAGGCTGAGAGATCTGTAGGAAAGGCAATCTCCGAATTGATAGAGTCAGGGGACGCAAAAAGAGAAGAGATCTTTGTCAGTACAAAAAATGGATACGTTACAAATGACGGAGATGTCAACGAAGAGTTTTGGGTCAACATTCAAAACGCACTTGTCAAGCCTGGCATAATAAAATCAGGAGACATTTCATCAGGGTACCATTGTATGACAGTACCATATCTGCAGGACCAGCTTGGACGCAGCATGAAAAATTTGGGGCTTGACTGCATAGACTTGATGTACTTGCACAATGCTGCAGAGGGCCAGCTTCAAGATATTTCAAAAGAAGAATTTTCAAAAAAACTAAAAGATGTTTTTGAGTTTTATGAAAGCCAAAGAAAGAACGGTTCCATCAAGTATTACGGAATGGCAACATGGGAGTGTTTCAGGGTTCCAGATAACCACCCACAATACCTTTCGATTTTTGAGATTGCAAAAATAGCAAAAGATGTTGGTGGACAAGACAATGGGTTTAGGTTCATCCAGTTGCCATATAACATGTATCTTGACCAGGCTCTGACATTGAAAAACCAGGGAGACGCAAACCAGTACACAATACTTGAATCCTGCATTAACCTTGGCATAGGAGTATTTGCAAGTGTCCCTCTCATGCAGGCAAAACTTCTTGCACCAAATGTTTTGCCAGAGTTTGGAAACTTGTCAAAGCCACCTCACAGAGCATTGCAGTTTGTCAGGTCCACACCAGGAATTATTGCGCCGCTTGTAGGGCAAAAGACACCAATGCACGTGCAAGAGAATTTGGATCTTTTGAGCATTCCAGTTCTGAGCCAAACAGAGTTTTCAGAGTTGGTAAACAAACTGTCATCATAGTTTCAAGCATTAAAGTATCAAATCACATCTTGAACAATTCATCAAGATTTTATGGTCTTAAAATTATTACATCATGTCCTTCACGTATGCATTTAGCATGGTTGTGAACAATGATTTCATTTAATCTAGCATCTGAAAAATATTTCTCATTATATGTTCCTAGTTTTTTCTTACAATTTGAACAGTAAATCTCTTTAATTTCCATTTGTAATCATCCTGTCAACAGCTAGTAATAATCCCTGAATCAGCACCTCGGGTCTTGGGGGGCATCCTGGAATGTACACATCAACTGGGACAATCTTGTCTATCCCACCAGTTGTTGCATATGTGTCGCCAAATATACCGCCACTACATGCACAGGCACCTACTGCAACCACTATTTTAGGAGAAGGTGTTGCTTCATAGGTTCGCAGTAAAGCAGTTTCCATGTTTCTTGATGCAGGTCCGGTTACCAACAATACATCGGCGTGCCTTGGGGATGATACAAAATGAATTCCAAATCTTTCAATGTCATATATCGGGTTATTAAGAGCAGTAATTTCAATTTCACATCCATTGCACGATCCGGCATCAACTTCACGTATCGCAAGCGAGCGTCCAAATAATTTGGCAATTTTTTCTCGCAGTTCTTTACCCATTTGTTCGTAGGATTTTTCTGATAAACTTTCTTGAGGGGAAGAATATTCAGTTAGTTGATTTTTTGTCCTGGTTGGGTTTGCACATTTATTTTCTATTTTAACCAGTGATGGAACAGCCTCTGCGCAATAGCCACACATTATACACTTGCCAGCATCCAGAGCCATGGCATCACCATCTTTTTTTGACAAGGCTCTTGTAGGGCATATGTTTTCTAACAAGCTTTGCTGACCGTGCATAGTTTCAGACGTAAAAGTTACTTTTCCTCTGTAATTATCTGCAACAACCAAGTCTTTTAGATGCCTAGTTTCTACATGGTTGCCAAGTATTTTCTTAGATTTTTCTTTCATAGATCATTACCTGAATAAGAGAGATCCATACTTTTGTTTACTAGAGGAAAATCTGGCACTATATCATTTAATACCGCATGCTCAATTATTTTCCAATTACAAAATGAGGCAGTCCTGATTTTATATCTAGATATAGAGTTTTTTTCACCCATCATGACCCAGTGAAGTGTTTGCCCCCTGTGAGACTCGGCATATCCAAGCGCAGAACTGTATGGTTCTATTACCACAGGGACATTTGAATACAATCCATCATCATCAAGGTCAATGGAATCTTTTATGATTTTAAATGAATCACGAACTTCGTTTACACGAACTTCGAATCTTGCCAGAGCATCGCCTGATCTTTTTTCCATCTCAATTTGGGCATGCATTATCTGCTGAGGTGTCCTGTTATTTGAAATAACATAATTTGCATAAGGATGGTCATGTCTTGTGTCTACATCAATTCCCACACATCTGGCAGCAACTCCTACAATGCCAAGATCATGTGCAATTTTCTTTGGTATCATGCCGGTGCCTTTCAATCTGTCCATAAAAGATGATTTTGCTTTGAGAAATGCAATTACTTTATCAAAATCAGACGATACTTCATCAATCCTTTCTACAATCAATTTTTTGTTCTTGTCAGAGATGTCACATCGTACTCCCCCTATCCGATTGACTCCAAAAAGTATGCGGCTCCCACTAAGAGATTCGTTAAGCTGCATCAATCTTTCCTTTAGAATGTTCAACCGTGCAGACCCAAAAGCAAATCCTGCATCAGTGGAAATCCCACCCAATGTCCCAATGTGGTTGTAGACTCGTTCCAACTCGGCAAAAATTGTCCTAATCTTTTTTGCTCTGTTTGGGATATCTATCTGTGAGATCTTTTCGATTGCTTGGCAATAAGCTGCCGAGTTTGCAACAGACTCGTCACCTGCAATTCTTTCAGACAACAGCAATGATTCATCAAGTGTCAGGGATTCTGCAAGTTTTTCAATGCCCTTGTGGGTGTAGAAAAGGCGGGTCTCAAGGTTGATTATGTTCTCTCCTAAAATGCTGAATCGAAAATGGCCTGGTTCTATTATTCCTGCATGCACGGGACCAACAGGAATTTCGCAAATTCCATCACCTTCTACTCTTAGAAACGGATACTCGAGTTCCTGTCTTACTACCTTAGTCTTGAGGTCAAACTCTTTTCTCAATGGAAAAATGTTGTTTGGCCAGTGTTCGTGCAAAACAAGTGGCCTCAGGTCAGGATTGCCAATAGGAACAAGCCCAAACATATCCTTGATTTCACGCTCGTATAGTGCTGCTGCAGGTATCTGTGAGACAAGACTAGGAAAAGAATTGCTTTTTCCTAAATGTGCTATAACAAAAATAAAAACATCGTCATTTAATTTTTCAAAGACATATCGAATCACAAAGCCATCGCCATTTTTTTGCTCATCAGTACAGATCATCGTTGCAAGTTTTGTATTCAAATTAGCATAGACATGATTACAAATTATCGATGTGTCATTTGGATCTTTTAGATAAACGTACATCTCATTATTTTTGTAATTAATTTTTTTTATTTGGTTTGAAAAACTGTCTGTTATTTCCTTGATGTAATTTTGGAGATTTGATTTATTCATATTATACTTCCTCCATTGATGATGTTTGATGCATTGTGCACCAGGGTCTGTAATTGATCCGGGATGTAGAAACCAAAGATTATGACAAGTGAGGCCAATATTGCCATTGGAATTACTGCAAG
Source organism: Nitrososphaerota archaeon (assembly GCA_028867275.1). Lineage (GTDB taxonomy): Archaea > Thermoproteota > Nitrososphaeria > Nitrososphaerales > Nitrosopumilaceae > Nitrosotalea. The sequence goes on along the minus strand of JAGWGU010000041.1, from coordinate 11,490 downwards.
TTTTCCCATGTCATCTTGTTTCATCTCCACCACGGGATTTCCAAAAACCATTTTTATCAAGTGCCGTAAAAATACTGCAAATGTTATCACAAGAAATGCAATCACAATCATGGTGACAAGGAATTGTCCGCTCTGAAAACCCGAACTGAGTACAAGAAACTCGCTTAGGAAAATATTAAACGGAGGCATGCCTACCAATGCAAATCCTCCAATCAAAAATAGCGCCCCAGTGACTGGCATTACTTTGATTATTCCTTTGATTTTTGACATTACTTTGGTCTCGTATTTTTGGCTGACCGTTCCGCTTGCAAAGAACATCAGAGGTTTTGCAATGGCGTGATTGATTATCTGAAGAATTGCACCATAGATTCCAAACATGCCGCCAAATCCAATTCCAAGTGACACAAGACCCATGTGCTCTACACTGGAATATGCAAGCATTCTTTTCATGTCCTTTTGAAAGTAAATCGAGGCAGCGGCTATGCCTATAGATACAACTGCAAGAATTATCAAGAGTTGGTCTGAGAACGCATGGCCCAATGTACCGCTGCTTACTATATGAAAACGAATTATTCCATAAAGGGCACAATTCAAGAGAACCCCTGACAAGAGTGCGCTCACAGGAGTTGGAGCCTCACTGTGTGCATCAGGCAGCCAAGTGTGCATAGGGGCAAGGCCTGCCTTGGTTCCATACCCCACAAGGATAAAGACAAAAGCTATCTTTACTAAATTAGGATCAAATAGTTTTGAATTGTGTACCATGCCAGTCCAGTTCATTGCATCTTCTGAACTTCCCGCAGTGATGTTTGCATAATAGAAAAATACCGTTCCTATCAGGGCAAATGACAATCCCACTGTTGCAATTATCAGGTATTTCCATGCTGCCTCTATGGCATTTTCTTTAAAGTATAACATAATCAAAAGAACTGAAACTAGCGTGGTTGCCTCTACTGTTACCCACATCACTCCCAGATTGTTTGTGATTGGAACAACCAGCATTGACAACAAAAAGATGCTGAGACCTTGATAATATCGTACGATGTGTTTATCGTCAACTAGGCCGATATCATACTGTCTTCCCATGTAATTTTTGGAATACAAAACAGAAACAAATCCCACTATCGATATCGGAAGTAAAATTACAGCACCAAAAGAATCAATGTAGAAAGCATTTCCAAATGCAGTAATTGTTTTTTCATGGATTATGGTGGATAAAATAAAAAACACTTGAATCAGTATAAGCGATGCAGAAGATATTGTTACAATTTCAATTATTTTTTTCTTTCTGAAAATTGTTACAAGAATTCCTCCAACTAGAGGAGTTAGAAGAAGTGACAGAATGGTAATATTAGATAAGAGCGAATCCACTAGTCATCCCTCAAGTTTTCTAACTTGTCCACATCAAGGCTGTCAAACGTTCTGCTCATCCTAAAGAGAAGAATTGACGAAATCACTATTCCTACCAAAATGTCTGCAAATATGCCAATCTCTATTATCAGAGAGACTCCGTGCGTCAGAACTAGCGTGAATAGGAAAAGGCCATTTTCTATTATCAAAAGACCCACAACTTGGCTTAGTGCAGTTCGCCTATTGACCAATGCAAAAAGTCCCAAAAAGAACTGGGCCATTGATACAGGCAGGTAGACGTTTACCACAGGATCAGACTTGAAAGGAATTTGCTGGCTGAGAAAATACGACATGGCAACAAGTAATGCAGAAACAATGATTGATGCGCGAAGGCTCAGATATGGGTTAGTCTCTGTCTTGAACTCAATTTCAAGACTCCTTGTTACATATGTCAAAACTTTGGGTATCACTAGGGATTTTATCACAAGCGTAAGAGCCGCTGCGATGTAGATTTCCCAGATTCCTGTAACATATCCCACTATTGCTGTTACTGCCGAAAGTACAACAGACTGGAGCCTATATGCATTGAGCCAATCCATAAAACCACGCCTTGCAATTACTCCGAAAGTAGCTATTAGCAGTATTGCGCCAGAGATTGTCAAAATATCAAGTTGTATTGTTTCCATATATACCACTAAAGATAGTAAAGGACTAGTCCTATCAGTGAACTTGCAATTGCCACAGAAATCAGATCTGGAATTCTAAATAATCTCCACTTTGCAATAGATGATTCTAAAAAGGCAATAGATACTGCAAATATTGAAATTTTTATCATAAATGCCAAAAGCCCAAGACCCAGTGGTACCGCTGAAATTGATGATGATATCCCCCATGGGACAAAAATATTTGCAATCAATGTAAACAGTATGATTTGCTTTATTGACTGGGACCAATCCATTAGGGCTAAACTTTTACCTGAATATTCCAGAACCATTGCTTCATGCATCATTGTAAGCTCAAGATGGGTTGCATGGTTTCCAAATGGCAAGCGACCTGTTTCTCCAAGTATGATGACAAACATGGCAATTGCTGCAAAGATTAGTTGTGGATGGGGCAGAAGAGGCGAGTTTGATGCTGCCTCTACAAGCGTACTCAAGTTTGTTCCTCCATAGGTGAGTGCTACAACAAAAATGGCAAGAAAGAGAGCAGGTTCCAAAAGTGCAGATGTCATCATCTCCCTGCTGCTTCCAATCCCTCCAAATGTACTGGACACATCCAGTCCTGCAAGCATCGTAAAGAACCTGGCAAGGCCAAATAGACCTATCACTAGAATCAAGTCACCCACTAGTCCAAATGGAGAATGTGAAAGAAACACAGGTATGAAAAATGTGGCAGTTCCTATTGTGGCAAAGTTTACCCAAGGTGTACATCTAAAGATCCAAGAACTCTGGTCTGACACTACCTCGTCTTTGCGGACAAGTTTTATCATATCATAATATGGCTGAAATATGCTAAAGCCAACCCTTTTCTGCGTTCTTGCCTTTGTCTTTCTCATAATTCCCGTCACCAGAGGCGAGAGTGCCATGAGTATCAAGGCCTGAATTATTCCAAGTATAATCTCAGGAGAACTAGGCATGACTTGACCTCACAAATATGAGAAGCAGTATGATGGTCAGCATTATGTAAAGTAAATACGAGTTTATCTTTCCTGTCTGAATCTTGCGTATCTTGTCAAGTACAAAAAGAGTTGAGGAGATTATCGGATTGTAGAGATTTTCCTCAAAGATGTTTTTTGTTGTGGAATGAAGTTTTATGGATTTTACCATATATGGATTTGTTTGCACAAAAAGTTCTTTACTGATGACATTATGTGGCTTGAAAAGAGATTTGAATATCACACGTATTGGGTGCGAGAGCGAGGCTGCAGTATACTCCATTCTCTCATTTAGTTTTCCAAATCCACAATCCCATGTGCCGTAAATTGTCTTGCTAGTTTTTCCTCCCAGTATTCTGATAAAACCAAATACTGCAAGTGCTACAGCAGACAACATTATTGCAACCAATGGCATTGAAAGATTTGCAAAACTTGTTGAGTCATTATTTTTCAATGCAATTGCATCAAATGGACTGGATGGTTGTGAGGGAAGATGAAAGGCAGTACTTAGCAAAGAGATTCCTAAGAACGGAACAATTCCAAACAAGATGCAAGCAGATGCAAGTATGGCCATGCCAGCAATCATGTTACGCGGCACCTCTTGGATGTGCGGCATGTGTATGTCTCTTGTCTTTGAGAGAAACGTCATTGCAAACAATCTGACAAAAGCAGCTGCGGCAAGTCCGATTGTCAAAGCAAATGGAAGGCTAGCAAATGCAATAGATAGTTGCAATACTGTGGACGGTATCTGGGAGCTTGAAAGTATAGCCTGCAGTCCGAGCCACTCGCTTACAAAACCATTGAAAGGTGGCAACCCTGCAATGGATACTGCGCCAACTAGAAACAACAGCGATGTCCATGGCATTTTCTTGACGAGTCCTCCAAGTTTTTCCATGTCTTTTGTGCCAGTAGCATAAACGACAGAGCCTGCACCCATGAAAAGTAGCCCTTTGAAGAATGCATGATTTATGGTATGATACATGCTTGCCACAAGAGCCAGAACCGAGAGTGCAGTCAGGTGATAAGAGGCAAAAATTATGGACAACCCAAGCCCAATGATGATTATTCCAATGTTTTCTATGCTAGAAAAGGCAAGTGCACGCTTGATGTCACGCTCTATTACTGCATACAGTATTCCAATTAATGCAGATGCAGATCCTGCAATGATTAGCAGTACACCCCACCACGAGTAATCTGGGGAGGCTCCAAAACCTGCAAAATCAAAGACGGTTCGGATTATGCCATAGATGCCCATCTTTATCATGACTGCAGACATTAATGCTGAAACATTGCTTGGTGCGACAGGATGTGCTTTTGGTAGCCAGGTATGCAATGGAACAATTCCTGCCTTTGTTCCAAATCCGACAAAGGCTGATACAAACATCAGATTTTTAACCAAAAGAGGAAATGAAGGCGATGATGTTCTAAAGGAATCAAAACCAAAGCTTCCAGTTTGGAGATATCCTAGTAAAAATGAAACAAAAATAAGTGCTGTTCCAAAATGTGTCATGACAAGATATGTAATTCCTGATTTTACATTTTCTTCTTTGTCATGGTCGTATATCACCAAGAAAAATGATGTCAGTGACATCAATTCCCAAAACATCAAAAAGAAAAATCCATTATTTGATCCTGCAACAAGAATCATTGATAAAATAAATACATTAAAGAGAAAACCAAAGACGGATATTCGTTTTTTGGATTCATATTCTTTGGTATAACCAAGCGAGTATAATGAAATGGCAAATGAAACCAGTCCAATCATCAACATAAAGAATGCAGAGATGCCATCAACAAAGATTTCAAGTTTAAAGAAAGGAAGCATGTTTGGAACTGTCCATGACAATGATTTTGTCATGATGACACCAATAGAAAACAGAACTGTCAGAACAGAGCCCATCATCGAAGGAATGAAGATCATTGGTCGCGCAAATCTACCATTCCTTGATACCAAGCCAAGTAATGCACCCCCCAGGAATAACGATATGACGATCTGGAACAAAATTAGGTTTTCAATCATTTTTGTCAGCCTGTAAAGCCATGGATATCATTGAAACAATTTTTCATAGATTGGGTCTTTGACGCTAAGTTTCGGTTTTATGCATTTAATTGTTTATGAGAAAAAGGTATATGTGTATGTATATGTATGTATATGTGTCCATGCAGGATTTCAACAACACAGTGCAACTATTATCCCAGAAACCCGAATATCTCAAGACACTTCAGCTAGCAGTGCAAAAAGAGGAAGAGAATCTATCCAACAAGCAATACATGGGATGGCAATGGTTTGACGTAGAGACCCATCCGGCAAAACTTGTCAGGCTAGTTACAAGCAGCATAGTAAAAGTGAACTTCAAATCCAGCAGTTCTACGTGTTATCTTCTCAAGAATAGAGAGTCTGTCAAACGAGCCATCAAAAGATCATAGGTAAGACCATTTTAATCAGAATCTTGTAGTGTTTTCCCAGCAGAGACTGCCATTACGAGGCTTTTAATCCAAGATGGCACCATTGATACCGTGGAGTGGTGTGAGTTTGCACATCCCTGATTTTATGTCGGAGAAGGACTGGAGTAACTAACCAGCTCACATTTGTTTTTGAAATGATCAGACTTTCTCGTGTCGATATCTGTTTTTGATGTATCTAGTGTGATATTGGCCATGAGATAAAACGGATTTTATCAAACCATCGTAGATCTTTTGTGGCACACCAAAGTACCGGTAGGCTCCACCATGATGAAATTGTATTTCCAATATTTGTAATGAGCCATCATAGCCAACTGATTGTAAATCATTAGACTTGAGTCGTATTCGGTCCATATGGGATTAGAATGTCATCGAATCATCTAAATCATTGGTTCCATACGATCCTGCTACCACAATGAAACAATCAGGACGGTATGATTTGAAAAAGTTCACCTCTCCCTTAATTGTAAGTTTTAAATACAAATATCAGACGAGTCTTGAATATGCCAGTTGATCCAGTATGTGGAATCGAACTAGATGAGAGTCTTGCTCTAGTTCACGAGTATGAAGGCAAAAAGTATTATTTTTGCTGCCACGGATGCAAGAGAATTTTTACAAAAAAACCCAACAAGTGGAAGAAGTCTAAATAGGATAACTTCCGCACATGCGGCAAAAGTGTGCGCCTTGATTTAACGCAAAATTACAGTTTGGGCATTTGAGGTCAGATTTTTCCAATTTATACGGTATGTCAAAGTACTTGCGGTATATTTCGTAATAGTGTAACGATTCCTTTGACAACAAACGTACATGCTCTTTTTCTTCATAATGTCTGGATTTGGTACCAAAAACAGAATCAGGTATGATACCATCAAGAAAAGATGTCAGACCTGTTGTGCCAGAGCCGTCCTGCATTGCATCCTTGTCTCTCCATATTATGGAAGCAGGGAGATCATTTTCAAACGCCTTGCGGAGGATCCATTTTCCATATTTTTTTCCCTTTTCTTCGCGGATCTTCAAGTCAGGTGCGATCTTTTTTGCATACTCGGATACGGTATCATCCAAGAAAGGAGTGTGCAGTTTTATTCCAATGGATTTTGATATGGCCCTTGATGGAAAGTGCATCACACTCCATATCCTTTCAAGATCTTTTTCAAGCTCTTTTGCAGACATTCTCTTGAAAAAGTTGTACCCTGCAAAGAGCTCATCTGCCCCATCTCCTGTCATTATGGAATGACATCCTGACTTTTTTGCAAGTTTCATTGTAAGGTATACGACAACATTATTTCGAATCTCTATTGGATTGAAGACTCGTAGTATCTTGATGGTATCTTCTACTGCAGAAAGCAGATCTTTTACGTCAACAGCAATGAGGTGAAGTTTTAGATTACACGTATTTGCCACAAGCTGGGCGTGCACCAGATCTGGTGATACAAAATCTTTTGCAACCATGGCAAATGCCAGAGTCTTTTTGTTTTTGATACATGATGCAAGAATTGAGCTGTCCAGTCCACCAGAAAGTGCGATTCCATCAGACTTGTGGTTTTGTACAGAGTTTGTTATGAGTGTCTTGATCTGCGACAGAATTTCTTGCAATCAAGTGAGATCTTGTTGCACCCTCTAAAAAGTCATCATGAAAAATATGACTAGGTTTAAATATTTTATAACAACATTTTTGCATATGCTTCTTCCATCAGAGATAGAAACCAAGACTCTTATACCGGCATTGAGAGCGATACTTGCAAAAAAACTGATAGAAGAGCACAAGATTAGAGAAGAGGAAGTTTCAAAATTACTTGGAGTGACCCAGGCTGCAATCAGCAATTATGTAAGAGGTACAAGGGGCGATCCAGTACTGATAAACAAGTTGTTAGCAGTAAAAGAGGTATCAGACATGATAAACGACATTTCAAGCAATCTGGCATCAAAGATGGCATACACACCTGCAAGCCTCTCAAAATTCATAGGCCTATGTAACTACATCAAGTCAAGCCTATTGATATGTGACATTCACCACAAGCTTGAATCAAACATAGATGAGGCAGTATGCAAGGAATGTGAAAACATGCTGCTAAAAGGTCCTGGAAGTTCTTTCTAGTTTGTCTTTGTTATAACAATTTTAATAATTGAAACAAGTGGCTTGTCAGCTGCTTCTTCGCTGTCTACTATAATATCAAGAATTTTTGAATTTCCCTTCATCATGTTTTCAGTCACAATGTTTGCAACTGCAACTGCAGTTGGTATGGATTGGCCTTTTGCCACAAGCGTTACTGTCTTGTATTTTACTAGTTCAGTCAAGAGATCAAGTGCACATGGTACGATATCCTGTTGATAAATTGTAATCAGTCTTTCTTCTGGATGTGTAGAATCATTCAACTGGACTTTTTCTATACCGCTCAACAAAACACTACCACCACCATTTCTGCATTCTATTAAAGTCTTATCGACCAATCATCCATCAGTCAAAAAGGTCTATAGGAATATTCTGAAAGTCACCATTTGGCAAAACTCGTCTAATTGTAATTGGGATTACACGTTTTTCAAGCTCGGCATAAGCCAAGTCAAGTGATGTTGCAACATCTTTTGGTACTGGTATGAAAGGCGGTGCGCCAAGTGATAACTGCAATGCCCTTGCTCCAAGTATTCTGGCTTTCTCAAATCTTGTCAGTGTTGGAGGGCCTATCATTATCTTGCCCTTGCCAGTCATTTCATATTCAACTATTTCATGTACTGGATCAATGTCAATAATTTCACGAGCGTCAATTATCTTTCGTAGTCTCTCCTGCTCTGCAATCTCTTCTGCGCTAAGCTCCTTTTTGCCTTTCTTTCCTGGCTTGACCTCTTCCTCTTCTTCAACAGGAGCTTCAGGAGTTTCGATTACGACAGGACCTAGATTTGGTTCTTCTTCCTCTACTGGCTGAACCTCTTCGGTATCTACACTTACTTCCTCAGGTTCATCCGACATTGAGATTTGGGATAAAGAAACGTTATATATTCATAATCCTTGTCGACAAAAATGAGTGCAGGCTCTGTTTCAAAGCTTGATTTTGTTCTATCTCTGAAAGGTAAGGCAGATCTCACCCTAGAACTAAAGCGCCACTTGGCACCAAAGACAGTTGGAGGCATTGCACGATCTATTCCAATAGAAGGCAATGCCCACATGATGGGCAACAGCATAGCATATGTTGATACAAACATCAAGACAGGCGGAGAAAAACTCAGGACCCAGTTCAAAAAGGGTGATGTTGCATTTTTGGCTGCAAACGGCTCGATCTGTTTTTTTATTGACGATATATCTGGAACTAAACCCATGACACTCGTTGGAAAGATAACAACAAACCTGGAATCTTTGAATAATGTAAAACCTGGAGATATATTTTCAATAACTCAAGCTGGAACGTAAACGTGGTGTCCGCTATAGCCGCCAACTCTTTTTACTGCGCCTTTTTGCAGTAATTTTTGCAAAAGTGCATTTGCTGCAGATATCTTGACATTTGTCTGTCTTGACAATTCCTGAACGGTAAAGACCTTTGCGCCCTTGATAAAGTTCATTGCCTGATTTTCATCAATGACAACAGAGATGTTTGTTTTTGACTTTTGATCTTTTCTATCTCCCTTTTTTTGTCCTTCCTTCTTTGTAGCCTCTGCTGTTTGAGACTTTTCTGCCTGTGCTGGAGATTGTTTCTTTCCGCCGCCCATGTGTGATTCTTTTTTACCCCTATTTATAAACGAACAAAATTTGAGAAATACTAAATACTAGAAAAAGTTGCTTTGTATCATGGGCCTTGACGTCATAGAGGAAAAGAACCTAAACGATGTGATAACATATGCTCTTGAATATCCAAAGATGGTTCTCTCAGAGGCCAAGTCCTGGCCAATCATAAACATGGAAGACTTTGCAACAGGGTTGTATATCGGATACATGGGCGGAGTCTTTTTTGACGGGTTCTTGAAGAGAAACAAGCGCTTCCTGGATTCTGAAGAATACTCGGACTTTCATGCAATAATTTCAAAGAGAGATACGGAAATCAAATTAAAGATCCAGGCACACCTGCACAAGAAATAACTTCAGACTTTTATCATACATACATCAAGAATTCTCAGATGAAATTTTCCCTTGTTGCCGACACTCTAAGTTACATGGAAAATACGACAAAGAGACTAGAGCTTACACAGCACCTCGTAGACTTGTTCAAGATTACACCGCCTGACATCATACCAAAAGTTGTCTATTTGCTACAAGGAAAGCTCAGGCCTGACCACGAAGGTGTGGAGATTGGCATTGCAGAAAAAATTGCAATAAGGGCGTTATCAAAATCGTCCGGCATATCAATCAGAAAAATAGAAGAAGAGTACAAGGAGACTGGAGATTTTGGACAGGTTGCATCAAAAATACTGGAGCAAAAAACCCAGACAACTTTTTTGAGCCAAAATATCACAGTCGAGCGAGTCTATGATACACTGTACAAGATCGCAGAGCTCAAAGGCGCAAGATCACAGGACATGAAGATGAAGTACATTTCCAGTCTCCTAAATGATGCAACCCCCACAGAGGGCGGATTTATTGCAAAGATAATAACATCAAACCTTCGCCTCGGCATTGCAGACTATACAATACTTGATGCACTCTCTGTTGCATATACGGGTTCCAAGGAAAACAGGCCTGCACTAGAGCATGCATACAATGTTTGCAGCGACCTGGGCAAAGTGTCGCAGGCAGTTGCAGAAAATGGACTAGAATCCCTCAAAGATTTTCAAGTGACAATATTTAGCCCGATTCGCCCAATGCTTGCTGAGAGAGTAAAGAGTCCACAGGAAGCCCATGAAAAGATGGGTCCAGAGTTTGCATCAGAATACAAGCTTGACGGAGAGCGTGTCCAGGTACACAGACAGGGAGAAAAAATTGTCCTGTACTCTCGCAGTCTTGAAAATATTACAAACTACTATCCTGATATAGTTGAAAACATTGGCAAGGCCCTGAAATCAGACGATATAATACTTGAAGCCGAAGTTGTTGCAATAAATGACGACACTGGCGAGTTTTTGCCTTTTCAGGAACTGATGCACAGACGACGCAAGTATAAAATTGCGCAAGCTGTTCAGGAATATCCAATCACTGTAAATTTTTTTGACATCTTACTAGTTGATAAAAAAAGTTGTCTTGATGTTTCATATGCAGAAAGAAGAAGACTGTTGGAAAAAAATGTGATAGAAGATTCTTTTGCAAAGATAATGCCAATGGTTCTGGTCAAGACAGACAGCGAAGTAGAAGACAGTCTTGAAAATGCAATAAATTCTGGATGCGAGGGAGTAATGCTAAAGCAACTTGATTCTCCATATCGTGCAGGTGCAAGGGCAAGCAACTGGCTCAAGCTCAAGCGAGAGTACAGAAATGAACTTGGAGACAGCCTTGACCTAGTCATAGTGGGGGCGTTTTATGGCAGGGGAAGAAGGACCGGAAGATATGGTGCTCTGCTGTTATCTGCATATGATGACAAGACAGATGCATTTCCAAGCATCTGTAAAGTTGGTACTGGTTTTACAGACGAGAGCTTGGACCAGTTTTACCAGATCCTCTCAGATAAAATAACAGTGAAAAAAGACCCAAGGATTCAGAGCGGCCTTGAGGCAGACGTCTGGTTTGAGCCCGAAGTTGTAATAGAGATCGTGGCATCAGAGATAACCCTTAGCCCTATTCACAAAGTTGCAATGGATAAAATCAGAAGGGGCAGCGGACTTGCCCTCCGTTTCCCCAAGTTTACAGGAAAGATAAGATTTGAAAAAACATCAGAGAATGCAACAAACATCGATGAGATAGTAACGTTGTACAACAGCCAAAAACGTGTTGTGCAAGACGAAAAAATAAGCTAGAGAAAATTTTTCTTGTCCAATCGAATTTACGCAAGGATTATTAGCCGCAGACCTAGTCTAAAATCTCTAGATGTATAGCGGAGAACTTGAAGTTCAGGCAAAGAGAAAGGCCTTGGCCGTTTTACAAGACGAGATAAACAGAATTCTCAACGCAGTCA
>JAGWGU010000040.1 GCA_028867275.1 Nitrososphaerota archaeon | reverse complement strand
TAGCATTTATTCTAGGATACTGATCGTAAATTTTTCCTCTAATAACACGTCCACCTGCCTTTGGCCTGATACCACCCCATTGTTTAAAGAATATTTTCACATTTTGCTTCTTGCATTGTTTTATTATTTCAAGTATCCATTTCTCTTTTACAGGCCTAAAGTTATAACCACTCTCACCACCTATGATTGCCCAGTCAATTCCTTTGAGATTGACTTTTCCAACTGGGCCAACAAGAGGCTCGAAACTTATGAAGCGTACATCACACTTGACTTTTCTTAGTTCATCTATTCGCCAAGTATTATCTTGATTTTCTACACTAACACCCATCCATATGTGATTTGGTATTTTGAATCCATAGTAATTATTGAACAATTCAGAGAATTTGGCCATTTTTTCTGGTCGTTTAGTAAGAACTTGGTATGTGTGCCAGTAAGCTTTGAGCATAGTGTGAAAACATCCTGCAACAAATTCCATCTGACTTTTTTCATGAAACAAGTCAGACATGCTATTTACAAAGATTTTTTTTGACTTTTTCCACTGTAGTGGAAGTTCTAAATCATCATAATGCGTTGTAAATTCAAATTCATTTTTGTATTTTTTTATACCCATTGCTTTAAGGCGTTTTGAAAGTGTGGCAGCATAACAATTCTTGCAACCAGCAGATATCTTGGTGCAACCAGTAGTTGGATTCCATGTAGCCTCTGTCCACTCTATGGATGAATTGTTAGCCATTTTTGTTAATTTCTGGCTTGTAAAGTTTCTATTTAAGTTAAATTGTTAAATGCTGAATAAATCAAACTTAATCTTTGTCATGATGACATTATTCATATGATGCAGGAAAATACACTGAATTTTTAATACATACAAGATTCTCAATGAGGTGAGAAATTGCCCAAAAAAAGAAAAGAAGATTATGATTGGATGAGGGAGAGATTGCAAATTTTACTTGATATAGGCAAAAAAGTACCAAATGAAGATCTTACTAATGATTACGGTAGTTATACTGCAATGAAATTAATTTCAGTAAACTATTACTCGGCTGTATTTTCAGGAGTTGCAAGACATCCAAATAGAAAATTAGAAGGATTTGATGGTGCAGTATACATAGATCTATTTGCTGGAGCAGGTTTGGTAAAACTATCTGATACTGGTGATTATGTCGGTGGTTCAACATTATGCGCGTTGTCCAACAGCAAGGGTTTTGACTTTTGTGTAGCTATAGAAAAAAGTAAAGAAAGAGCAAGTGTTCTAGAAAAAAGATTATCAATCATATCACCCGATGGACAATTTAGAGTAATTAATGACGATTGTAATGAATGCATAGATCAAGCCATTTCAATCATTAAGGAAAAGTACCAAAAACCAATCGTTCTTGCTTTTGTTGATCCAGAAGGAATGGAAATAAGATGGAACACTCTGAAGAAACTCAGTGATGCATTCTTTAGTTGTGATTTTATGATTAATGTTTCTTCTTCTGGATCATTACGAGTGGCAGGAAAATTAAAAAAAGGAATGGATGAAGTAAAAGAAACTTTTTCAGATTATTGGGGAGAAGACGCAGAAGTGGTACTAAGTGAGTTTGCAGAAGGCAAGACGCCTGAAACCAAATATGGAGAAAAGATTGGTACATTAGGAAGACGGGTGGGAGACATAATTCCTATCCGTGATAATGGAAATAACATTGTGTATTATCTACTGGGATATACTAGAATGACAGCAGGAGGTTCACAATATGCATCCGCATTTAAAACTCTTAACGATCGATTCAGAAATATGGATAGGACCGCAGTGACAAATATTTTAAATCATATTAATGCACGTGGAACTGGTCCTCTATTCTAAGTCATTTATTTGCCTCTAGTGCTTTTGAACCATAACAATTGCATGTCATAGGAGCGTATTCCAAACCCATGACTTTCCACATTTCATCTGTCTCTTTACACATGGAAATCTTTGTTTTATGAAATCCATGAGATTGTAATTTATCATAGAAAAATTGATAGATTTCCTTTCTCTGATTGAATGATATTTTTTTACCCCAACCGGAATCTTCACTAAAATAATTTGCCCAAGACATGTCTATTTTGGCATCATTTGCGTATTTTATGGTCTTCCAAAGACCACGAGGAGTCCCTAAAATTATCCTGGTTGGAGTTAGTGCCGTAAATATTTTATCAATCATTTCCTCGTAATGCTTCTTCCATTCAAATATTGGGAAGATAGGATCTATTCTAATTCTAGTGTCATAATCTATTTCACTTACCATTTTAGCAGCTTGAATGCGTTCTTCTGGAGGAGCTGCAGCTTTTTCCCATCTCTTTGCAACTTCGGTAGCATTAACACTCCAAGCACAGATAGTTTGCTTTCTTAGTTTTTTTGTTAGGAAGTCAATGTTACGAGTTCCCATTTTACTCAGTAATGCAACTTTGTGTTTGTTTTGTTCTTCAAATTTATCAACAATTTTTTCCATCAGAGATGGATACATTAGAGAATCAGAAAGTTCACCCGTATTGAAAATAGAAGGTTCCTTAATGTTGGCAAAGGCTTCGTCCAATGCTTTAATGACGTGATCTGTTTTGAGAGGACTTGGCTTCATTTTTCCTCTCATAGTGCCACGCAAATAGCAATAATTACAATCCAAAGGACATCCATATGCCCACCTTACTTCCCAGAATCTACCACATGCAATGTCTGCAGGAGTTTTATGGAATAAGCTTACAATTCCTTTTCCATATGAGATAACATCTTCAATTATTCCTGTTTTAGAAATTTCAGGATGTTTTATCATTGAAACTTGGTTTAATGTCAGATATTTCTCGATCTTTTCTGCATGTTCGCTTGCTTTTGTTCTAATCTTATCCCTTATAGTAGACCAAGCTTTGTATGCTGCCTTTCTTTGTCGTATTGTAGCTTTAATTTTCTTATTTTCTTTAACCATTAACCTATAATCATAAGAACTTCAACTAACTTAAAGCATATTTTGAGTATAGATCAGAGTAATAGCTAGAAGTCATTAAAATTCAGTAGATTAAGTGTTTCATAGAATGGTGGCATTAGTGTACAAAAGTAGTAAAATACAATGGAAGTAAGTTTTAAAAATAAGATAAACGAATGACGTTTATCATGAATTATGAGCTCACAGTAAGGTCAGGCTCAGAGTCATGGAGGTACTTCATTCGCAGTACCCATAATGAACAAATTTGTCATCTTAACTCATCTTTACAATTGTAATCTATTGTTGTTTAATATCACAAATTTATGCTAAAAGGTGTTGGAAAAGAAAAAAGGATTTTCCATTGTAGGAATTATTGTCATTTTTGCAATAGGAGCTAGTTTCGTGTTGACAAAACCAATCACGGATCAATCTTCAAGTAATGAAAAGATGTTAATGCATATTCACCTACGTCTGTATCTGAATATAGACGGAAAGCCATACTTTGTACCACAAAATGTAGGAATAGACTCTGATCTATGGAAAGATCATTCACTTGACCAGTACGGTATGAAGGGGATGGCACCATTACATACCCATACTGCAGACGGAATGATCCATGTTGAATCAAAGGTAGTCAGAAATTATACTCTGGGCGAATTCCTTGACATCTGGGGATTGGACTTGAAAGGAAAATCTGTCAGTGTATCTGTATATGGAGAGCCAATATCGGATTATAGAAATCATGTTTTCAAGGATGAAGAATCCATTATCATGGATATAACATCAAATCATTAACTAGTGTCATGAAAATTTTAATTGACAACAAAATACTGTATGCAATTCCTATTGCAATAATTGTAATTGGGTCTGTAGCAGGTTTCTATATTATTTACCAGAAACCGTTAGCTAATCATGGTTATGATACGACATTCTCCACTGTTTCAACAAATCAAACCATCCCTGCAATAGCTGCTTGTACAGGGTTGCTTGGGCAGAGCAAGAATTATCTTTTTCAAATACAATCCAAAAATTTTACAACATTTGTAGATCCAATATTACAACATCTTGACAATCTTACCATATCGTGCAATAGCCCAAAGGGCATCTTGCAGCTCCCTGACAACTTTACAAACATTGGTGGACAGTGCTGCGGTGTGGTAACTGATACAAAAAAATACAATGAGCAGATCGAGGGTCTGAAAAAATTCTCATATATCTTAGATGTTCCTTCAAACCCTTATGACATTCCAGTGATGCAAGTAAAAAAGATGCTCGCATATGATGCTAATACAATATTAACCTCAGAGGAAAATGCAACTTTGACAGCAGCAGCAAAAATGTCAAATGAAGGAGGGCCTTGTTGTTGCAAGTGCTGGCACTGGTACTTTAATGAAGGTGTGGCAAAGGAGATGATAACTGAGTATCACTTTACATCAAAACAAATCGCTGACTTTTACAACCTGTCCGATACCTGTGGAACTTGAAAATGAATCATACTAAAACAGATTTAAGGCACAAAAGAAAATCCTAGATATCTGTGGAAAACGGAGACATGTCAAAACATTCACTAGGAACAAAGTCGATATTTTCAAACAAGATCTATGTACTGATTGCAATCTCTGTGGCAATACCATTCTGGATTGTCTTTAATGTGTTTGATCAACTCTTGTTTTTCTCACCAATTGTAATTTTTTACATGAGAGACGGAGCTTTGCTTGGATTTTTGCTGTCAACTGCCGCAGCCATGCTGACAGGGATAGTGGTAAGCATGAACATTTACGCACTAAGGCATGCTATCTCAAAATCTTTGGGTTCTCTTTTTTCCGGTTCTTCTGTTGGAGTGACAACCAGTATGTGTGCCAGTTGTAGCTCTCTTGCATTTTTTCTTACGACAAGTCTTGGCACCGCAGGGCTCGCGATATCTACATTTCTATCAAACTATCAAATTCATCTGCGCCTACTTTCTTTAGTGATTCTGATCTTGGCATATTATTCAGTTCACAAAAAGATTACCGCAAGTTGTTCAAGAAAGATCTAAGTTTTACTTGTTAGATAATGATTCTATTCGTCCACGGTATTTTTCATTGTACAAAGTCTTGCAAGATGTACAACAAAAGAATCTCTCCTGATCTCCCACTTTTAGAATACTTGGCTTGTCATGAACTGGGCCGTTACAGTAATCACATGCAATCTTGACAAGTAGTCCCTTGTCAAATTTTATCTTGTGTCCTTTTAGTGCCTTGTGTCTAATTTGGTCCAGCTTTGCACTCGCTTTTGTCTCTAATTTTCCAAAATCCAAATCTACTGACACTCCTTTGATTAATCCTATGTTGACTAGTCTTTCATAATGCAATTTTACAGTGGGCGCACTGACCTTTATCTCCCTTGAAATCTGGCGAAAAGACTTTCTTCCGTCTACAACAAGAGATTCTAGAAGAGCAAGATCAATCTCATCCAGCTTTAGGGTCATGGATAAATTATACATACATAGCCTATTTGAAAATTAATGTTTACAATTGTAAAGGTCTGATAATAAGTATCCTTTAGTCGTAATTATGGTATCATGGAAGGCAGTGTTACAGCCAAGACAGAGCAGAGCCTGACAAGGCGTACTGCGTTAAAGATAGGCGGTATGCATTGCGCTGGATGTGTCAATTCCATTCAAAACTATGTAACTGAACTCAAGGGAGTGACAAAATGTGAGGTCAATCTGGCTGCAGAAAAAGCCACTCTGGAATTTGATCCTACTGTAACTGATCTTGTTACCATTGAAAAAGCAGTTGAGGAAATTGGTTACAAGGTAGTTTACGAAAAACTCACAGTCAAAATAGGAAACATGACGGACTCTAGTGATGCTGAAAGACTGGAAAAAAGATTGAAAGAACTTGAAGGAGTAAGATATGTATCAGCTAGTTTTGGAAATGGACAGATCCTAATTGAATATAACCAAACACTGCACTCTCTTTCTGATATACGTCAAGTCATAACCAAAAGTGGTTATCAGATACTAAGCGAGGATCTTTCTGCATCAGCAGAAGAAGTTGAAGCAAATAAACTCAAGAAGTTATTTTTCATTGGACTTGCATTTACAATTCCAGTTCTAATATTTGGATATCCGAAATATTTTTCGTTTGTTCCACTGGCAGGAACTGCTACTGCAGCATATCTTGTTTTTGCTTGCGCAAGCGTTGTGCAATTTGTTACTGGAAGCAGATTCTACATTGGAGCATACAGGATAGGAAAAATGAAGTCTGCAAATATGGATACTCTGGTAGTAACTGGGACTACAGCAGCATACTTGTTTAGTGCAATCAACACGTTTCCAACTCCTGCATGGCACAACATCTACTTTGATGCAGCATCTGTAGTTGTGACTTTTATAATTCTTGGAAAATATCTTGAGAACAAAACAAAGGGCAAGGCATCGTCACTAATACGAAAGATGCTTGAGCTACAACCAAAGACTGCAAGGATAAAAAAAGATGGACAGGAAATTGAAGTTCCAATTGAGATCATAAAACCAGGAGATGTTATTGTTGTAAGGCCAGGGGAAAAGATTCCCGTTGACAGCCTAGTTCTAGAAGGAAATTCGGCAGTAGACGAGTCAATGGTCACAGGTGAATCCATGCCTGTAAGCAAGAAATCAGGGGACTATATCATAGGTGGAACAATAAACAGAGAAGGAGTACTGGTAATCAAGGCAGAAAAGGTTGGAAGTGATACAATGCTTGCACAAGTTGTCAAGCTAGTAGAAGAAGCAATGGGCAGAAAGCCTCCCATGCAGAGGATGGTGGATAAAATCGCAGGATATTTTGCATTCATAGTAATTGGTGTTGCACTTGCAACTTTCATGGCATGGTACCTGATTATCCCAGCAGGGGCACACCAAATAGCCACGTCTATAATTCCAGCAGTAGCGATACTTGTTGTAGCATGTCCATGTGCACTTGGGCTTGCAACTCCCACTGCAATAATGGTGGGAATGAGTAAGGCAGCTCAGAACGGAGTTGTCTTCAAAGGTGGAGACTCACTTGAAATGCTTGGCAGAATAAAGATTGCTATTTTTGATAAGACGGGAACTTTGACAAGAGGGAAACCACAAGTTACAGATATTATAACCATACAACAAATTGCATTTGCGTCAGAAAATATTACAAATAAAATCAGTTCTGATCACAAAATGCTTGAGATTGCCGCAATAGCAGAAAAAAATTCTGAACATCCGCTTGCCAAGTCTATAGTACAGTATGCCTTGGATTTGAAAATCCATTTGGCTGAAACTACCGAATTTTTTGCCATACCGGGCAAGGGAGTAAAAGCAGTTTACAATGAAAACAACATATTGGTAGGAAGTCCAAGCTTTATGGAAGGAGAGAAAATAGACATTGAAGCTGCAAAACAGTTTCTTACCAAATTACAAGAACAAGGAAAGACGGTGATACTTGTTGCATTAGATGAGGATCTAATCGGCCTTGTTGCACTTTTAGATACTCCAAAACCCAGTGCAAAGTATGCGATAAAGTCCTTGAAAAAAATGGGGATTCAAGTTGTAATGCTTACTGGAGACAACGATAGAACATCCCAGACTGTAGCAAAGGATCTTGGTATCGACAAGGTATTTGCAAATGTAATGCCTTCCGGCAAGTCTGATATCATAAAACAGTTACAAAAGGAAGGGAAAATAGCCATGATAGGTGACGGAATAAACGATGCACCTGCCTTGACTGAGGCAGATGTTGGAATTGCCATAGGAAGTGGAAGTGATATAGCATTGGAAGCAGGCAAGGTAGTTCTCATCAGGGATGACTTGATGGATGTAGTATCTGCAATAGAAATAAGTAAAAAGACTGTAAGCAAGATAAAGCAAAATCTCTTCTATGCCTTTGTGTATAATATTGTATTAATTCCGATAGCAGGCCTTGGTCTCCTATATCCTGCTCTTGCAGGCCTTGCCATGGCAGCAAGTTCTGTTTCTGTGACAGGTAGTTCTTTATTGCTAAAGCGATGGTCTCCTCCAAGCAAAAAGAAGAATCTTGAAAAATAAATCTATTCTTCTGGGCCAAATTGATAAAAGGATGGAATTGTAGGTGGCACATTACCATAAACTAGGGCAATTTCATCATGCTTGTTTATTTTTGTATCATTTGAGAGGGAATTTACAGATTGTCCATTGACAAATATTTTTGGAGTTGATCCATAAATGGGAAAATCTCCTGTAGCCTTCCAGATATCTATGAACTGTTGCAAAGTAAATTCTTCTGATTTTGGTGACTCGATATGTATGATACCGTTAGCATCATGTGTATGTAACCAATAGAGGCATTTGTTGTCAACTATGCCGATTCTTTCTGGTACTGTCAAATGGTTACCATTGACATAAAAATCAAGATGTGCATGAATGTGAAATGTTGTAAACTCGTTTGTATTGCATTCTATTCCATCAATTACTGCAACATCACTAGAAGATGTATTGTCTGATCTGTATACTATGTAAGCAATTCCAGCTACAATTCCTGCTATTACTAACAATGCAATTATCTTGTTGTTTCTCTTCTTTGTACTATTTTTTTCTTCTTTAATTTTTTTCATGTTTCTCAAACTATTGCAGATATGAGCCCATTACTTGCTGGAAAACTTCGTATGGCTGGGCTCCTGTAATTTTGGTGAACCCGACTTTCTCATTTCCAATAAACATGGTTGGAGTTCCCGTTATTCCCAAACTCTGTCCAAGTTGGTAAAGCTGCTGAATCCTTGGCTCGTATTTCTTACTGTCAAGACATGCATTGAACTTTTGAGTATCAAGGCCAATATCTGAAGCAAATACCTTGACCTTTTCTATACTTCCCCAACCCGAATTTTCTGCTCCTTGGTGAGAGTACGCATAATTGTGATACTCGTAATACTTTCCTTGCTCATCTGCACACCATGCCCCTTCACTGAGGGTAAGAGAATCTGGTCCTACTATGGCATAGTCTAGAAAATAAAATTTGGTCTTGCCAGAGTCTATGTACTCTTTTGTTACCTGAGGCTCTGTTTGCTGGAAGAACTTCTCACAGAAAGGACATTGGTAATCTCCAAATTCTACCAGATATACAGTAGCAGACTCTGAGCCCTGAAACTTGGCAAACTTTGGAATCTCAAAGTTTACACTTCCTGGAATGCTAGATTTTGATAACTTGTCTCCGCCCAAAGTAGATGTGATTATGTTAGGTTCTGGACTTGGCTGTGAGTATTTTGTTATTGGTATGACATTACCAATAAGATATCCAACTGCAAGCAGTATTAGACCAATTATTATTGTAGTCTTGGTTATCTCGATGTATATTCTGCGTGAGTTTTCTGTTGTAATTATCAAACACCTGTTTTATCTTAATGTCTATTGTAAGAAATTGTCTTTAGCAACAACATCCGCCTCTGTTGTCTGATTCATCTTTTGTTGACATCTTCAAGTCTGCATATTTTTGTGCGTGATCACTTGAGCAAAAATATTTTCCAAACCTTTCAAGCGATGTTTCTTTTTTTACATCAATTCCGCAAACTGGACAATGTTTCTTGAATCCAAACACAAGAATGATCTAATTTATTCAGATATATTAATACGTGAGTTTACAATTGAAAAAAACTTTACTTGCAATAGTTTGATATATCGCATTTGATCAAATGTCAGTGTAAAAAATGATGTCATGTAACTCCAAAATGAGTAAGAAAAAAATTGCAATATTGGCAATATCTTCTGTTGCCTCAATCGGTGCAACATATTTTGCATTTACTATACACAATCCTACATTAGCTGTTATCGCTCCAGTACTTTTTGCCTTTATCCCGTGTCTTGTAATGTGTGGAGTTGTAGGAGGATCTATGCTACTAGTTCCTAGATTGTCAAAGAATAAAAAACAGTCAATCTGCAACTGCGGATTGCATCACTCTACAAAACAAGAAGAAATAGAAAAAGTATCTAAAAACTGATACTGGAATTATCGTACAATGTTGAGATCGAGGAATATTGTCTTTGTTACTAGCCCATCACTTGCACTAATACCCATGGTATAATTTCCAGGCTTTGCACCATTATTTTTCAATACGAGTTGAACTGGTATTGATCTATCCATTTTTGATAAATCAAATGAATTCCCAGTAAAATTGGCAGTTATTTTGTCAAATCCTCCGTCTGTCATCATTGAGCTGGATGTCTTGAGAAAGACCATCCTTTGACCCTCAGCACTTGGTGCAATGTCTGTGCTTCTTGAGACCTCGACGTTGATTGTTGCTGTCTGAAGAGTATTGTTACCAAAAAATACAACTTTTGCAAGATCAGAATGTATGTCAAATGCCAAAGGTTTCACACGGTCTATTACTCCTACTTTATCAGCATCCCACTGCGAGAACCAAAATTTGTTAGGATCTTTTGGATCAAGGGATATATTCAGTGTAAACACTGCTGAATAGTAGTCATTCTGTGCTGCTATGTTTTGTGGTGATACTGGATTATTTAGCATGTATGGAGATAGGTCAGGAGGCTGGTTATTTGGTATGTCAAACTCAGTGAGCGCATGATCTGTTGTGTTAAGGAATGCTATCCTATTTCCTTGATGTTCGTTAAACCAAATGCCTTTGTGATCTAGACTTTCTCGCATCCAAAAGGGCAAAGTCGGAATGGGGTGAATTGCCTGTGCAGTTGAGAATCTCTTCCAGATATTTGATTGCAGATCATATTCAGAAATTGTACTAGGTACATGTTCAGTTACCCATATTGTTTCATTATTTGTAACTAGAACATCAGTAGGTGAAGAAAATCGAACTTTATCAGGCTGTGGTATCTCCAGTGTTTTTATGATATTTACTACAGAACCATCGTTGTTTCTAAGCACATCGAATTTTACTATCTTCCCTGCACCCAATTCTGCAACCCATATTGAGTCATCTTTGAGAAATAAACCGCTTGGGTCAGTATCGCTTCCCAGCGGAAACTCGGTTATTTTGTAAGAAAATTCTGTTTTGTTTTCAATTTTTTGAATCACACCAATGGTATTTCCAGTTAAAGTGGTAAACCAGATGTTGCCTGTGGCATCTTCCACTTTCATCTGAAATGGTGGATAGCTTGTGTGGAAGAGTTCAAATTTTTCTGTATGAGGATCAAATCTCCAAAGAGGATTTAAACCAAATTGTGAAAACCAGATATTTCTATCACTGTCTTCCACCATGGACCAAACCATTGTATTGCTTTGCTTTTCTTCAGGTATTGGATAACCAGTCAAATTTCCATCATTAGGATCTAATCTAAGCAATGCATGTGAAAACGATCCTGACGTCCAAACCAAATTATTACTATCTACCAGAATTCCATTTGGTCCAGTTCTGTTTGGAAGTGAATACGTTGTCACGTATTTGCTTTTGAATATAAAATCTGGAATGTTTTTTGAAATGTTGTTATTTTGAGTAGCAGTAGTTAATTCATTACTTGATTTTTTTTCAAAGGTTTTTTTATTTTCTGCTGTTGTTTGGGTTTCAGAATTGTTAAACAGGGCAATAGCAACTGCGATTAAAATAATGGGAACCACTATTGCAATGATTTTTTTAAAAATCAATTTTATTTTTCTACTGGATTGCCAATCATGTTGCCCCATTCTGTCCAGGAGCCATCATAATTTCTAACTTGAGTGTATCCTAGAAGATATTTGAGGACAAACCATGTGTGTGATGACCTCTCGCCTATTCTGCAATAGCATATTACATCCTTGTCAGGTGTTATGCCCTTTGATTCGTAGTTCTGCTTCAACTCGCTTACCGACTTGAAAGTTCCATCAGTATCATTGACAGCAGTAGCCCACGGTATGTTGTTTGCCTTTGGAATGTGTCCACCTCTTTGGGCATTTTCCATCGGATATTCTGGTGGTGCAGTTATCTCACCAGTAAACTCCTTTGGCGATCTTACGTCTACAAGTACAGTATCGTTTCTTTCCAATGCCCTTCTGACATCAAAGAAATATGCACGAAGTCCTTCATCTGGAGGTTGGGATGCATACTTTGTTGGCAGGATTTGAGGTTCGTCTTTGGTATAAGGTCTTTTTTCAAGTTCCCATTTTTTTCTGCCTCCGTTCATTATTCTGACATTTTTGTGTCCATAATACTTGAAGATCCAAAATACAAATGCAGCAAACCAGTTGTTAAAGTCTCCATACAAGACAACCTCAGATTCTGGTGTTATGCCGTTTCTTGTCATGAGTTCCTCAAACCGGGATTTACTTATGATATCACGTCTTACAGGATCATTGATGTCTCTTTTCCACCAAATTAGACTTGCTCCAGATATGTGACCTTGTTTGTATGCATTTTCTGGATCATAATCAACTTCAACAATTCTTGTTGTTTTACCTGAAATATTTTTAAAAACAGATTCTGTATCAATTAAAACATCTGGGTTTGCATAACTCATCTTCTGTCAAGATTACTATAAACCAGATATGTATAACTCTAGTACTTTACAAATGAAAACATCATTATATAAAAAAAATCATGATGGAAAAGAACTAGACCTTGAACTTTGTATGATCTTTTTCGAATCTTGACCTGCAGTGAGGGCAACAAAAATAAAATTCCTTTCCATCCACCTTGGATTTTACACTGGATGTTTTTTCATCCACTTCCATTCCACATACAGGGTCTTTTACCAATCTCTCAACCTTGTCATCTTTATTGCCAAAGATGAGATTTAAGAATGGTATTTTACATTTGTAAACTATCCATCATAAATATCTCATAAAATTAACTACTTTGAAGAGATTAACAGCGATGACAAATAATGATCAAAACCCGAAAAACAAATTAAGAATATCAAATAAACAAACCAAAAAATTTGTTATTGCAGGCATACTCACAGCACTGGCAATAGGTGTGGGTTTTGTCATGATTACTCCTAGTTCAACTGTCTACAAGATACCTACTTCAAGTTCCATACCGCATGATTCCATGGGAATGATGCACATACACCCGCACATATCCTTGATAATAGATGGAAAGCCTGCAACAGTACCTGCAAACATTGGTATAGATTCACATCTGTGGAATGTTCATACACTTGATTCCTATGGGATGACTGGCATGGCACCGCTTCATACTCATACCGCAGATGGAATGATTCATGTTGAATCGTACAAAGATCAAGACTATACCCTAGGCCAATTCCTTGACATTTGGGGAATGCCTCTTGATAACTATAATGTCAAAGTTACAGTAGACGGTAATTCTATTCCTGATTATAGAAACCATGTATTCCAAGATGGTGAGAAAGTTATCATGGATCTTACAACAAAATAGTTTTTCAATTGTAAACTATGGTAAATTAATATCAGTAGAACTTTTCTTTTCTAAGAGGAAAATTGGAATCCAATCAGAAGGTGTCACGATCTAGTAAAGTATTGCTAATAGTTGGTTTTGTTGCAATAGCTGCATCATTTCTTGCCTATTGGAAAAATAACAATCTGATAGTAACCCCAGCTGCAATGCCTGCGTTACAAAGACTCGCGGTATCTACGTATGTTGTCCTTTTTGCATCATTTGGTGCAATAGGACTTGGCCTTTACAGATTTTACAAAACAAAGACACTGTCTACTGATGATTCAATTACTACAATAATTTCAAATGCCATAAATAACAAGAGATCAAAACAGATCCTTCTTGTAAGTGCCATAGGATATGCAATCTTTTTTGGATTTACTTCAGGAGTAATTCTTTACAAGCCTGACATTAATGCTACTGATTTTGGTTTTCCCAAGCCTCCTTATGCAGAAATATCTCCCTGCTGTAATGTACCTGGCTACATGCCGATGATACTGATTTTCTTTACAGAACACATTGGATTGCAAATAATTCCATTGAATTTGGTTTTATTGGTTACAGTCTCTTTCTTGGTTGGTCTCAATTTCGCCCTTGCCTCAGAAACATATTCCATTGCAAGAAAAAGTAGTAAGATTGGTAGCATTGGAGCAGTAACTGGCCTCTTTGTGGGATGCCCTACATGTGCAGGTACTGCGTTTATGTTACTGTTTGGTCTGGGGGCAAGTGCTAGCACTACTGTCACTACAATATTTCTGACCACTCATGAGATTCAACTCCAAACCATATTCATTGCAGTATCTATTCCAATTTTACTTGTAACACCATTGGTGATGGCAAGAAACATCAGAAGAGCAAATCTCAAAAGTTGTACGTTTGACTCTGAGCAATAGATTTACTCTTGTGGTCTTGTATTTACATTTGTAAACATATCCTCTCAAATATCTCAAAACTATATTCTTGATTGTATGGTAACAAGGAAAACTTGGATAATGATAGCCATTGCAACAGGTGCAGCAGTGACAATACTTGGATTGTTTTCAAATACTGCATTGGGATTTGGGTGTTCTCCTTTTTCGATGATAAATGGATGGAAAAACCTGTCTCCAAACTCCATGATGGAAAGTGGTGGAATGATGTCTAGTATGATGAATGATTCTCCAAAAGATGTCATAATAAAAGTAGTTTCAAGCCAACAAGTATCGGTAGGAAAAGATTCTCAGGTTACATTATTGGTTCTTGATAGAAATACTGGACAACCAATGACAGGTACCCAGGTAAGCCTAGGGTTGGAAGAGGGAGCTCCAATGAGTACTATGAACATGATCGGCTCAATGTTTGATGCAGAAGAATTAGGCGAAGGCAAGTATGTTGCTAAATTTAGTGTGGACAAACCCGGATATTATACTCTGCATGTGCATATCATACCATCTGGCAAGTCAATGCATTCCATGATGAGTAACCACATGGATGTAGGAATAATAGCCAAATAAATTCACAGTATCTTTTAGATTCTTAACAATTTTGAGACTTTGTAATTGTAGTTAGACAAATGTGCAAAGCCCATGATGGCAGCTCCCGCTATCTGCAAACTTATGGAATAATACAAATACATTCCAATGAACATAACAGCTATGCCTGAAACTGCTAGAGGAATTAGTTTCATTTTTCCACTGAACCAAATTCCCAAGAGCATTGATGCCGATGAGGCTACTAGCAGTGCGTCTCCCCATTGACTACTAAAAAATGCCAAAATGATGTTGTTATTTTTTTGGCCATTCATGTTCATAGAATCCATGCTTTGCACGCTGGAATCTTTTGAAAATGCTGCAGCAAATGAGCCTCCCATGCTTATGATCATAAGGATGGTACACAAGCTTATTCCAAAAACTCCTACACAGCAAATGGCCTTGGTTCTGGAGTCCTTCATTTAGACTTGGTTTTGTTTAACCATTCTATAAATTCTCTCTCTGTTTTACAGAATTTGAGGATCTTTAGAAGTAACTAAGGAGCAAGTTTGCTGCACGCTCATTAGGACCTTGTATTTATTCACCAAAGCGAAAAATTATCCTCTGAAGTAAGTTTTAAAAATAAGATAAACAAATGACGTTTATCATGAATTATGAGCTCACATTAAGGTCAGGCTCAGAGTCACCGAGCATATGAATGTCTAATCTTTTTGCAAAAGGTTTATCATTTCGAATTACTATTTTGAATTATAAAATTGGAAACATCCACTAAAAACTTGATTTTTGGCATGGACTTGGACCCGTTCGGAACTGCAAACCGGCAACCGCATTTACTTATGCAATCCCTTT
>JAGWGU010000039.1 GCA_028867275.1 Nitrososphaerota archaeon | reverse complement strand
TCCTAATGTTTTTTAAACCCGTTAAAGAGTCTTGAAATGTTGTCCGTACAAGAAGCTAAGGAAAAATGGGGTATAGCTCACATTTTCAGTAGTTTTAACAATACTATAGTTCACATCACAGATGTTTCTGGTGCAGAGACTGTGGCAATTAGTTCAGGTGGACGACATGTTAATGCAGACAGATACGAGTCATCTCCTTATGCTGCAATGAAGTCAACAGCAGCAGTAGTAGAAGCAGCACATGACAAGGGCTTTACAGGTCTTCACATAAGAGTAAGAGCAGTAGGCGGAGTAGGTTCACGTGTTCCAGGCCCAGGTGCACAGGCAGCAATCAGAGCACTAGCAAGAGGCGGATTTAAGATTGGAAGAATTGATGATGTAACACCAATTCCTCATGATACCACTAGAAAGAAAGGTGGTAAAAGAGGAAGAAGAGTCTAGTCGTCTACCAGTTTAACTTTTACTTTGGCATTTTTGTTTTCAAAGAATTTTGTCATAAAGGTGACAAATTTTTCTTCAATTTTTTTTCCCTTGGTTTTTGCAATTTGATCTCCTAGTTTGAGTTCCATCCCGGAAAGCAACTCAGTTTTTATCAATACTTTGAAAAAGGCCCATCCAAATCGCTCCATTGGATTGCTTATCAGAAAACCTTCCTTGACACCACAGAGAGATTGCAATTCATCCATGGCAGTTGAAACAATCTCTCTGTCAATTTCATATTTGGTTGTTGCAATCTCAAGTATAGTAGCCCTACCGTGCATAAACAACCATCCAACATGGTGCACAAATAATAAACTTACTAGGATCAGGATATCAGAAATTGTTTGCGTCTAACAATTATCAGACATTTTCACTTGAATCACTGGAAGATGCAGGCTCTGACAATGATTTGGTTTCGCCTTTTAGCTTATCAGACCAAGATACCATCTTTCCATCTTGTTCAACATTTATGGTAGTTTGTATCCTTACATGAATTCCAACGGATCTAAACAGTGTCAATAATTTTCCTCCATCAATGATTTCAGTGATCTCTCCCCCTTGGATAAGCTCTGCAAGTTTTTCTACTACAACCTTGGTTTCATTTGGAAACTGGGATTCTGCATTCTGAAGTACTTCTTCTCCTCTATATCCAAGTTGCTTGAGAACAATGTCTCTAGGAGAGACATTCTGGGCCGGAGATGGTGGTTTTACCTCAATTTTTTGTCTTTGTGAGATGTTTTTTTGCATCTCAAGCATCCTCTTTGCCTTGAGAAGTTCTAGTTCTTTGTCTTCCTCGGTCAACCCTTGATTACCCCAATTGGAACAAGCTTTGCTACTTTTGTAGCTATTCCAAGTTCATGAGATACATTTGCCACGGCGTCAACGTCTTTGTATGCCTCAGGCGTTTCCTCTACCACGCCTTCCCGTGTAAGAGCTTTTATGAAAATTCCTTTATCACCTAATGATTTTTGTACTTGGCCTTCTGTGAAATTTCTTCTTGCTGCAGACCTTGACATCATTCTTCCCGCACCATGAGCAGTAGAGCCAAAGCTCAAATCCATAGAACCCGGTTTTCCAAGCAAGATCCAGCTACCAGTACCCATAGAACCAGGTATGAAGACTGGTTGGCCAATGTCGCGATATTTTCTTGGCACTTCTTCTCTTCCTTGTGGGAATGCTCTTGTTGCACCCTTTCTATGTACTACAACTGATCTTAGCTCTCCCTCAATTTTGTGTTTTTCAACTTTGGCAATGTTATGAGCAACATCATAGACTAATTTCATGTCAAGATCAGATTCTGTTTGTTTGAAAACTCGCTCAAAGGCCTTTCTTGTCCAGTGAGTGATCATCTGTCTGTTACTCCATGCATAATTCAGTGCAGCAAACATTGCTTTTCGATACGACTCTCCTTCATCTGAAGAGTTTGGAACACATGCAAGTTCTCTGTCTACTAGATTTATGTTGTATTTTGAAAGTGCCTGCTCTGATACTCTTAGATAATCACTACATACTTGGTGTCCAAAACCTCTTGAACCACAATGAATCAATACAGTAATTTGTCCTTCATTGAAGATTCCCATCTTTTTAGCAGCTTCTTTATCATGGATCTGGTCAACACGCTGCACCTCAAGAAAATGATTGCCAGATCCAAGGCTTCCTAGCTGAGGTGCACCTCGCTTTCGTGCAGTAGGAGATATTTTTCCAGGGTCAGCATTTTTTATCTGTCCATTTTCTTCACACACATCGGCATCATCCTTTGAGCCATAACCATGATCAACTGCCCATTGAACTCCTTTTACAAGTACCTCATCAAGATCAGATGAGGTTAGCTTTACAGCACCTTTGGATCCTACTCCAGATGGAATAGAAGTGAACAACTCTGTAACAAGATCCCGAAGTCTTGGTCTGACATCTTTTTCCGTAAGATTTGTCTTGATTAGTCTTACACCACAGTTGATATCATAGCCTACTCCTCCTGGACTGATCATTCCAGTTTCAGCATCCATTGCAGCCACGCCTCCAACAGGAAAACCATAACCCTCATGACCGTCTGGAAGAACCACAACGTGTTTTAGCACTCCAGGTATGGTGGATACATTTACTGCTTGCTGGATTGTTCTATCTGTAAGCATTTTTTGTAATAATTTTTCATCAGCGTAAATTGTTACTGGGACTTTCATGCCTTTTGATGGATCAGCTTCAATACGATACTCCATCTCGCGTATTTTCTTTGGAATTAGTGATGACATCTCTTTCTGCGAAAAAAGGTATCCGTACACAATTTAAATCATGAGTATGTGATTAGTCAATCATTTGATCAGTTTGGCAGTATGTCGATACAAGTCATGCAATGCTTTGCCATCAAGTAAGACGGTATCATCGTGTTGATCATCTGAAACTTTGTTTTCTAGGTTTTTTTCTGGTTTCTTGTCTGAGCCCATAGATTTGTGTTGTACACAAGTATAGAAAAAAGTGTCGATTTACATCCATATCCATACAAGTAGATTTATTTTCCTTGATCAGCTGATCCAAGACATGGCAATCCTTCCAATTGACGGTGGTCGTTACGGTACTGTAGAGATGAAAGAGATTTTTGATGATCAAAAAAAGATAACGTATCAATTAGACATAGAGGCAGCAGTTGCCCTTTCCCAATCAGAGATCAGGATGATTCCAAAGGATGCAGCTTTGAACATATCAAAGATGGCAAAGTCTGGCAAGATTTCAGTAAAAAGAGTAAAACAGTTAGAGGCAAAAAGTGATCACGATACAGCAGCTTTGGTAGAAGCTCTAAGTGAGATTTGCAAGCCCTCTGCAAAACCTTGGATACACTACGGTTTGACAAGCAATGATCTAGTGGATACAAGCAATTCATTGCAAATTCGCGATACTTTACGAATCATAAAGCCAAAGGTTGCAAAATTAGCTATCATTTTAGCGGATCAGGCAGTCAAGTACAAGGGATTGCCAGCAGTTGGCAGAACCCATGGCCAGCACGCAAGCATCATTTCATTTGGTTTAAAGTTTGCAAACTGGGCACTTGAAATGTCAACACATGTAGAAAGGATTGAAGAATTGAAGAAAAGAGCTCTTATCTGCAAAACACTTGGCGTTGTTGGAACTGGTTCTCTTATGGGTGCAAAAGCTTTGGAGGTGCAAAGAAGAGTAGCAAAGAAGCTTGAGCTGTACCCTGCAGATGTCACAACTCAGATAGTTGCACGTGAAAGATATGCAGAATTTATTTTTTACATGGCATTAATAGGTTCTACACTTGAAAAAATTGCAGTAGAGATCCGTAACCTACAGAGAACTGAAATAGCAGAGGTTGCAGAATCTTTCAAGAAAGGCCAGATGGGAAGTAGTGCAGTTCCAGTAAAGAGAAATCCTGTAAAAAGTGAGCGTGTAACATCGCTTTCAAAATTATTACGTAGTCAGATATCAGTAGCTTTTGAGAATATTCCATTATGGCATGAAAGAGACTTGACAAACTCTGCAAATGAGAGATTCATCATTCCAACTAGTGCCATCCTGCTTGATGAGATGCTTGAGACCATGACAAGAATCATCAGATCCCTATTTGTAAATGAGGAAAGAATAAGAAAGAATCTTGAAATCACAAGAGGCCAGATATTTGCAGAATTTGTTCTTGATGCATTAATACAGAAAGGAGTCCCAAGATTTGAAGCATATCGAGACATACAACGAGTAGCATTTGCATCTTCAGAGGATGGGACAGACTTTAGAGATGCAGTAAGAAATGACAAAGCATTCTCATCTCACCTAACTGATGATGAAATAGATAGGATCTTCATTCCTGAAAACCACCTAGGTGCATCTCTAGACATAATCAAGAACGTATCAAGCAAAGTCAAAAATTCATGTTCCAAGTTTTCTTGACTTTTAGTAGATTTTTGTGAATCAAAGAACCATACTGCATTGCTTTTTTGAGTTTTAGTGCAGACTCTTCTGGAACTCCAATAGATATTGCAAGTTTTCTGATAAGGTGTTTTCTGATAAGATCATCCTTGTCTTTTATTTTGTATTCCAATGGAATGGTTTTTGCAAACTCTACAAACTTTTCTGATAGAAATGGTTGCACGATCTTGACTCCAAATTCAGATGTAATTTGGTTCACTGCCTTCATCATTCTTGTTTCATTGTCTAGTTTGTCATTCATCATCTCAAGTACTACATCTTTTCCTTCGGAGATTGAATCTCTGTAAGCATTATACCCACAGAAGAGCTCGTCTATACCATTTGCAGTAACCACTTGATCAATTTTGTTCTTTTTTGCAAGTTTTGCCACATAATAAAATGCAATACAGTTTTCATTCCAAGACAGATTATCAACATTAATTGTATCCCAGATCTTTCTTGCCACATCTGAAAATGTTTTCTCGGAAATTATTTCCACTTCATGATTCATGCCAAGAACTTTAGCCATTTTTTTTGAAAACTCAACATCATGAGAATCCTCAAAGCCCATTGTGAGAAGTAACACATTGTAACCTAGGTCTTGACAAATTTTTGCCAAAAGACAGCTATCAACCCCACCAGAAAATGATATACCCATCTTTTTAGAGTCCTTTATGCCCTCAACAGCTTGAACCATTTGCGTGTGTAGTTCTTTTTCAAGTTCTGACATTACAGTTACCATTTTTACAATAGACTCACTTTGAGAGTTAAATATAGGATTCTGTAAATAGTAAGAGAATGCAGAAACTATCAGAAGAGCAAATCAGAGCGGAATTGTCAGGATTGCAAGGATGGAATATAGTAAATGGAAAACTGCACAAGGATTTTGTATTTGATGATTTTATCGGAGCCTTTGGTTTTATGTGCAAAGCAGCAATACACATAGAAAAGATGAATCATCACCCGGAATGGTTCAATGTATACAACAAGATTGCAATAGACCTAGTTACTCATGATGCAGGCGGAATAACTCAAAATGATGTGTCTCTTGCAAGAACTCTAAATTCATTAAAATAAGTACTGTCACAACACCTGTACAGAATTTATATACGGATTGAGCAGAATTTTTCAAATGCCAACAGGCTCTACAATTTTAGATTCAGATTTCAAGTATATTGACAGTAAAGGAAATCTTTTGAAAAGCAGGACAGAGCTATCAATAGCACAGATGCTGGAATTTTTACAAATGGAATACCAATATGATTATCCTATAACTCTAAAAAACGGAAAGAAGGTAAATGTAGATTTCAAGACAGACAAGGGCTTGATTGAAGTAATAGATACCGAAATAGACATTGCAAAATACAAAGAACTCAAGGCAGAACTGTCAGATGTCAAGATAATCGCATTAGGACATCCAAAATTTGCAGCAAGATTATCAGAATTACAAGATATCATCTTATACAAGACTCAGGAAGTGCAGACAGGCTCTATATTCATGGAGGATCCTTCATTTGCATTTGATTACGCCCACATATTGCCTCTGGTAGAAAAATGTTCGATTCTGCATGGACACACATCATCTGTAACCGTAGAACTAGTTGGAGAGATGAAGAACAACTTGTTGATGGATTTTGGAGAGGCAAAAAAGATAATCAAAGAGGTCATCTCAATTTTAGATCATAAATTTTTCATCAACGAAAGATATCTCATAAAAGAGGACGGTGAACACTATAACATTGGATTTGACGGTCCAAAGGGAAGATTTGATCTCCAGGTTCCAAAGAATACAACCTATCTTTTGAAGGGAGAGGCAACTGTTGAAAACTTGTCCACTGAATTAATCAAGCTGCTTGTTCCAAAGATGCCAAAAAATATTGAAGCTGTAGGAGTCTATATTTACGAGGGCTATAACAAGGGAGCCCACATCATATCACAAATATCAAAGATCTAGGACATGGAATCGACTATCAAGGAAACTGCTTGGAATCCTGAGATTGAAAAACAAATTCTAAAACAGTGGGAAGAGTCGCACATTTATGATTTCAAACCAGAAGGAGATGTATTTGTAATTGATACACCTCCACCCTATCCATCCGGAAGGCCATGGCACATTGGTGCAGCATCGCACTATGCTCAGATAGACATGATTGCAAGAACTGCAAGAATGTTTGGAAAGAATGTCCTATTTCCAATAGGAATTGACAGAAACGGTCTTCCTGTTGAGATGTATACTGAGAAAAAACATGGAATTAGGATGCATGAGACAGAAAGGGGAGAATTTCTCAAGCTTTGTGCTACAGCATTAGACGATTTAGAGGCAGAGATGATACAAATTATGAAGAGCCTCGGCCTTAGTGGAAACTTTACAGAATATTATAGGACAGACTCTGAGAAATATCGTACCCTGACGCAGTCTACATTTATCGACATGTGGAAAAAGGGAAAGATCTATCTTGCAAACAGACCCAACAACTATGATTGGGTAACAGGAACTACCATAGCAGATGCCGAGATAACCTACGAAGAGATTCCTACCAAGTTAGTCCACATGAGATTCAAGGTAAAAGAACATGAAAAAACCATAATCATTGCAAGTACTAGGCCAGAGTTGTTATGTGCATGCCAGACAGTAATTGTGAATCCAGAAGATGAAAGATATGCAGACGTCATTGGAAAAAAAGTAATAATTCCATTGATAAACAGAGAAGTAGAGATCAAGACACATCCTTCTGCTGAAAAAGAATTTGGTTCTGGAGCAGTAATGGTCTGCAGTTATGGTGATCAAAACGATGTTGCATTATTCAGAGATCTCAGACTAGAAGAGATTGCAGCAGTTGGAATGAATGGCAGAATGAAAGATGTTGCAGGACCCTACGCTGGCCTTAAGGTAAAGCAAGCCAGAGAGAAAATCATAGAGGATTTGCAAAATCAAGGTCTCATAGAGAAGATAGAAAACATCAACCACCGAACTCCAATATCTGAGAGAAGCAAGACTGCAATTGAAATTATTTCCATGGAAGAATATTATCTGAAACAAAAAGACTCTGTAGATAAAATAAAGGAACTTGGCTCAAAGATAGATTTTCACCCTCCAATGCACAAGCAGATATTGATGAACTGGCTAGAGTCAATCTCAATTGACTGGCCAATCTCAAGAAGGAGATTCTACGGTACAGAGATACCCATCTGGTACTGTAAAAAGTGCAACGAGCCACACGTACCAGAACCTGGAAAATACTATAGACCTTGGAAGGACCCAAGTCCAATACCAAAGTGTACCAAGTGCGATTCAACGGAATTTGTAGGAGAACAGCGCACATTTGATACTTGGATGGACTCTAGTATATCACCACTTTATATCACTAAATACAAGCAAGATGAAGAATTTTTCAGAAAAACATATCCTACTACCATAAGACCCCAGTCAAAAGACATCGTCCGCACATGGTTATACTACACCATACTACGGTGTGAACAACTCACTGGCAAGACTCCATGGAGTGATGCATGGATAATGGGATATGGTGTGGATGAACATGGTGCAAAGATGAGCAAAAGCAAGGGCAATGTAATTGATCCTTTACCAATCATACAGAAATTTGGAGCAGACACGTTCCGATTTTGGAGCGCAAGTGAGATAAATCTAGGATATGATTTTAGGTGCTCTGAGCAAAAGATAGAGACAACTAAAAAGTTCCTAAGCAAACTGTGGAATGTCTCAAGATTTCTTTCTGGATTTCCAGTGATAAAATCTGGAAAACCCGGTCCATCTGACAAGTGGATACTCTCTGAGCTTGACAAGGTAATTGCAGAATGCAAGAATGGATATAGCGAATACAATTTCTTTGTTCCTGCTACTGCACTAAGAGAATTTACTTGGAATCTTTTTGCTGCACACTATATCGAGATGGTAAAGGGAAGAGCATACAGTTCTGGATTTACAGAAGAGGAGCGAGATGGGGCGATATTTACACTTCACAAGGTGTTGTCATCAATTTTGACACTGCTTGCACCAATTACACCATTTATTACAGATTATCTCTGGCAGAATCTTTATTCTAAAAATACTATACATCATGAAAAATTTGTAGAACCTGAAGGCCATGAAGACTGGACAAAATACACAAAAGAGGTAACTGAATTCAATTCTGAAGTGTGGAACAAGAAAAAGAGCATGAACCTATCACTAAAAGATTCAGTAGAGATTGAGATTCCAACAAGCTTGGAGCCATTTGCAAAAGACCTCAAAGCTATGCACAACATAGTCTAGAGAATAAATAGAGTTAGAACTTAAATAATATACAACACATCTTTGGCATAATGCCGCGAATCGTGCATTTTGACATTCCTTCTGACAGCCCAGAGAGAGCACAAAAATTCTACCAAGATGTATTTGGATGGAAGTTTGACAAGTGGGACGGTCCGATGGAATACTGGATGATAAGAACTGGCGATGACAGCCAACCTGGAATTAATGGAGGTTTGGCAAGGAGGATGCCAGGTCAGATAGGCATGACAAATACAATTGATGTTTCTTCTCTTGACGAGTATACAGCCAAGATCCAGTCAAATGGAGGCCAAGTGTTGATACCAAGAATGCCAATTCCCAGTGTAGGATATTTTGCAACATGCATGGATACTGAGGGAAACATTTTTGGAATGATCCAAATGGATCAAAATGCAAAATAGAGATCGTTCTGTACACATACCACATGACTATGATGAGTTGATCAAAATTTCTATTTCATCATGATTATAATTTCAGGAAGATAATTTTAGTAATAACTTGGCAACATTGGAGCCAATATTTTTTACTTGATCCTCTTGTTTTTTATCTTTTAGAGTTCCGTCAGCATTGAATGCTTCATGGGCTTTGCTTATTGCGAGCTGATCTGGAATTACAAGGACATTAATATTTTCAAGAATTGCACGTACATGAACCAATCCACGAAGACCACCAAGACCGCCAGGAGATGCACTCATTATTCCTGCAACTTTTCCATTAAAACAAGCCAGAGGCGCTTCACCGTCAGATTGCCTAGATGCCCAATCAATAGTATTTTTTAGAACACCCGATATTGAGCTGTTATACTCTGGTGCTGAAATTAAGAATCCATGGTGTGACAACATCAAGTCTTTTAGCTTGCGCGCATTAGATGGAAGCCCTTGTTGTTGTTCCAAGTCTCCATCATAAAGAGGCATTGCAAAATCTCGAAGATCAATCATAGTAACATCTGCACCACCTTCCATTGCACCTGTTGCTGCAATTTTGACTAGTTTTTTATTAAACGAGTCGGTACGAGTGCTTCCTGCAAATGCAAGAATTTTTGGGTTTGTCAATTATAATTTGACGTGATCATGACTTAACAAGTTTTCTCGTGTAGGCTAGACACGTGTTTGTGGCGCTCTTTAAATAATAATTTTATCTTTCACAAAGAGTTGAAGGCCATAATTATTAGAAAACACGGAGGACCTGACGTATTATCATATGAGCAAGTTCCAGATCCTGTTGTCCAAAAAGGACATGTTCTGGTCAGAGTAAATTATTGTGCAGTAAATCACTTGGATATTTGGGTAAGAAATGGAATTCGTGGCAAGGCAGTATCATTTCCACACATACTTGGCTGCGACATCAGCGGTACTCTAGAAGAAAGATTTGGAAATTTCAAAAAGGGCGAAAAGGTGATTGTGTATCCTGCAGTAGACAGCAATACTCCCAGAGTATCTTTTGGAATCATAGGTGGATTTGGAAAATACAAAGGAGGCTATGCAGAATTCATTCAAGTTCCAAAGAAGAACATAATGAAAAAACCAGACTGGTTTTCGGATCAAGAGGCTGCCTCAATCAATGTATCATATCTTACTTCCTGGAACATGTTAGAAAAATCAAGATGTAAAAAAGGTGATACTATTCTAATCTGGGGTGCAAATAGTGGAGTCGGATCTGCTGCAATCTTGCTTGCAAAGGCAAAAGGTTTGAAGGTCATCACAGTTGCATCAGACAAGAATAAAGTGGCATTTGCAAAAAAACTTGGAGCAGATTTTGTAATAGACAGAAATGCCAAAGATGTGGAATCAGAAGTACTGCGATTTACAAACCAGAGAGGTGTGGATGCTGTAATTGATCATGTGGGAGCAAAGACATGGCCTGTAAGCCTTGAAGTTCTCAAGATAAAAGGGATGATGATTGCATGCGGTACCACAACTGGAGGAGAAGCAATAGTGAATATTAGATCATTTTACAGCAAAGAAGCCCAGATAATTGGCGCATATCTCGGATCAAAGTCACAACTTGCTGCACTGCACAAGTTCATGAAATTAAAGAAGATCAAGCCTGTCATTGACAGCATATTTGATCTAAAGGATGCCAAAATTGCGCATCAAAAGATGGAAAAAAGCAACCAGTCAGGAAAGATATTGTTGCAAGTATCTAACTGACAAACTTTCTACAATCACAATCAAGAACAAGACAAGTTTCGCTGTGTCGTATGTGGTCATCGAGGCCATGACCACAGCTTACATTCTTACATGTGTGTCTATTCTTTTCTCTCTCTACAACCTTTCGGGCTATTTGATTTGCCTGTTCTTTTGAATATCCCTTTTTATCAATGTAATAGTGTACTACTCTATTGTAGAGTTCGTTGGGATCAAATGTATGACTCACTGATAGAAAATAACGGCGCCCAAACTATTAGTTCTTTAGTTGGCCTGTGCTTCCCTTTCACGCAATATGTTTAAGGCAGAACCTGCTTTGAACCACTTTATCTGAAAGTCATTGTATGAATGCTTGAGTGCAATCTCATCTTTTGTTCCGTCTTTGTGGTTTAGTATGCATCTGATATTTTTTCCAGGTTGCATCTGAGATAGATCAAGAATACTTAGTTTATCAGTCTCTTGGACTTTATCATAATCAGATGGGTTGACAAAAGTTAGTGCAAGTACTCCCTGTTTCTTCAGATTAGTTTCATGTATGCGAGCAAAACTTCGTGCAATAACTGCGGCGCATCCAAGATATCTTGGAGACATGGCAGCGTGTTCTCTGCTACTGCCTTCTCCATAATTATTATCACCTATTACTATCCATTTGAGGCCCTTCTCATTGTATTGTCTTGCTATAACTGGAAATGATTCTGTGTTTCCGTTTAGTTGATTCTTTCCCTTGCCAACATCACTTGTAAATGCGTTAACTGCGCCAAGGAAGATATTGTCACTAATTTTGTTTATATGTCCACGCAGTGACAACCACGCACCTGCCGGAGAGATGTGATCTGTTGTGCATTTACCTTTTGCCTTTAGTAAAAGCGGTAATTCCACAAAATCTTTGCCATCCCATTTCAGAAATGGTTCCAGTTTTTGCAGTCTTCCGCTTGTAGGATTGATAACAACTTGAATCGCATCAGGATTTGCATCTGGTGGAACGTAAATTTGACCCACATTTGAAAATCCTTTAGACGGTACCTCTGCTGCCTTTTTCGGCGGTTCTAGTTTGAACTCTTTTCCGTCAGAACCCTTCAGAGTATCTTTTAGAGGATTAAACGACAGCCTGCCACCAAGAGCAAGTGCCACAACTAATTCAGGACTACCCATAAAGGCCATTGTCTCTCTTCTGCCATCATTTCGTCCGGGGAAATTTCGGTTAAATGAAGTAACAATAGTATTTGGTTCTCCGGGCTTTATCTCAGGTCTGTTCCACTGCCCTATGCATGGACCACAAGCATTAGCTAGTACGGTTGCTCCAATTTCATTTAATGTATGCATCTGCCCGTCTCGTTCAATTGTTGCTCTAATTTGTTCCGAGCCTGGAGTTACAAGAAGAGGAATTTTCACACTCATCCCATGAGACTTTGCTTGTTCTGCAACAGATGCAGCTCTTGTCATATCCTCATATGAGGAATTAGTACAGCTTCCGATAAGAGCAACAGAGATAGTATCAAGATACTTGTTTTGTTTTACATCTTCTGCAAGTGCAGATATTGGTCTTGCAAGGTCTGGTGTGTGTGGACCTGCAATGTATGGTTCCAGTGTAGATAGATCAATCTCTATTACTTTATCAAAATATTTCTCTGGATTTTGTTCAACTTCAGGATCTGCAACAAGAATATCTTTGTGTTTGTTTGCAAGCTCTGCAATTTGTCCTCGATTAGTTGACTTGAGATAAACTTCCATCTTGTCATCATATGGAAATACAGAACATGTTGCACCGATTTCTGCACCCATATTTGTTATGGTGGCCTTGCCAGTACAGCTAATTGATTTTGCGCCAGGTCCAAAATATTCTACTACGGCATTTGTCCCACCTGATACGGTAAGCTTCCATGCTACATACAGTATGATGTCTTTTGGTGCCGTCCAACCATTTAGTTCCCCTTTAAGATGTATACCAATTCTTTTGGGATACAAGAGTTCCCATGGAAATCCCGCCATTACCTCTGTTGCATCTAGTCCTCCCACTCCAACAGCAAGCATACCAAGACCACCTGCATTTGGTGTGTGAGAATCAGTTCCAATCATCAATCCACCTGGAAAAGCATAATTTTCTAGTACAACCTGATGAATAATTCCTGCGCCAGGTTTCCAGAATCCTATTCCATATTTTCGTGAAGATGATTCGAGAAACTTGTAGACCTCACTGTTTTCATCCAGTGCAACTTTGATATCTACATCTCCACTAACTTTGGCGCGAATAAGATGATCACAGTGAACAGTTGTTGGAAGTGTGCTTCGTTTAAGACCTGATTGCATGAATTGTAGTATTACCATTTGTCCTGTGACATCTTGTAGTGCAACTCTGTCGGGTCTAAGAAACGAGTAGCTTTTGCCTGGTTCTAGATCTTTTGCACTTTCTATATCATCAAGATGGCCAACAAGGATCTTTTCAGTAAGAGTAAGCGGCCTGTTGACTAGTTTTCTATATTTTGAAATGTTCTCTTCAATTTTTTGGTAAACCTTTGAAACTAGTTCTGGAGTTGTCTCTATTTCCATCACAATAACAACATACAATTAATTTGAATTTAATATAAACGGTATTCCAGTAATCTAATCTAGAGATCTTAGTTCTTTCCAATCATACTTACAAAGTATTTGTGAAGTGAAATATCCCCTGTAAGCTCAGGATGAAATGCAGTACCCAGGATGTTGCCTTGTTTTACTGCAATTATCTTTTCATTAAACTTGGACAACACTTCTACATCCTTACCTGTTTCTATGATGGAAGGTGCACGGATGAACACTCCTGGAAACTTTGGAATACCAATCTTATCCATCGAAATTTCAGATTCAAACGAGTCCTTTTGTCTGCCAAAGGCATTTCGTTCTATTTTCACATCAAGAAAGTCTAACAATGGCTGATCCATTTCCCCAACTACCCTATCTTTTGCCTTTTTTGAGAGCATTATCATACCTGCACATATTCCAAACACAGGCATTCCACTGGCAATTTTTTCTTTAATTTTCTTCAATGAGCCGTTGACTAGAGAGAGTGTACCTATTACAGTGCTTTCCCCACCAGGTATTATTAGTCCATCAAGATCAGAGATTTGTTCAGGAGTTTTGACTTCAGTTACAATACCTTCCATACCTAGTTCTTCAATCGCCATCTTTGTTGCAAGTATGTTTTCTGCAACATCTCCTTGAACTGCCAAAATTCCTATGTTAATGCCGCTCATGCTGTGCTACCACGTTCTTGCATTCTAAGCTCAAGATTCTTTGTGTCCAATCCCAACATTGATTGTCTTTCATCAATCATTTTTTGTGCTTCTTTTACCTTGTCTGGATCTTCCCAGAAAGTTGTTGCTAAAACTATTGCTTGTGCTCTTTCTTTTGCATCATCGGCCTTGAATATTCCAGAGCCTACAAACACTCCATCACAACCCAGGGTCATCAAATATGCAGCGTCTGCAGGAGTTGATATTCCACCTGCTGCAAAGTTGACAACAGGTAATCTGCCCAAACTTGCAGTTTCTTCTACAACAGAGTAAGAAACTTTCAATTCTCTTGCAACACTTATCAAGTCTTGCTCATCGCCTGCATCATAGATTGATTTTATACGTCGTAGTTCTGTGTTTACAT
Organism: Nitrososphaerota archaeon; assembly: GCA_028867275.1. Lineage (GTDB taxonomy): Archaea > Thermoproteota > Nitrososphaeria > Nitrososphaerales > Nitrosopumilaceae > Nitrosotalea. The sequence goes on along the minus strand of JAGWGU010000039.1, from coordinate 1,432 downwards.
TTTTAATATGAATAACGGCTTCAGCAACATTGCCAGTTCCTGGCTCTCCCTTTGTTCGAATCATTGCTGCACCTTCTTCTATTCTTCTGAGAGCTTCACCAAGATTTCGTGCACCATTTACAAATGGACTTGTGAAATCCCATTTCCAAATGTGGCGATTTTCATCTGCAGGAGTTAAAACTTCGGATTCATCAATCATGTCCACATTTGTTTCTTGTAGAACCATTGCCTCATATACATGACCTATTCTGCATTTTGCCATGACCGGAATTGTTACAGAGTCCATAATCTCTTGAATAATTCTAATACTTGCAGTTCTTGCAACACCACCGGCTTTTCTAACATCAGATGGAAGTTTATCCAAAACCATTACTGCAACTGCGCCAGCATCTTCTGCAATTTGAGCTTGCTCAACAGTTGTAACATCCATCACCACTCCATTTTTGAGCATGTGAGCAAAACCACGTTTTAGAGTAGAAGTTCCGCGTATAGTACTAAATGATCCTATCTTTTCCTTGACTACTCCTTTAGTATCGCCCAAATCACCAGAAAGTGGAATCATGAGATTTGATCGTGTCTTACGCTATTTATTTTATTATTTCTGCAATTACAGCATCCAAGCTGCTTTGAACCTCGTTTATCAATGGAGGGATGAATTCCTGAGTAGAATTCTGGTCTGGCCACTGCACATTGATGGATTTGCCGTTTAGTGTAATTTGTAACCCAAATTTTTCATACTCGTTTAGATCACTTTTTACTGCATAGGATGTTGTGGGAATCTGCATAAATCCCGTCTCTTTTATTAGCGCAGTTAGTCTCTTGACTTCATCTTTTGACAGTTGGTATTTTTTATCAGGTTCAGAATAGCCATTCTTTGTGAGACTATAGGTAGTTTGACCATCGTTTGAGATGGTTAAAACTTCGGTTGTGTCAGCACCAATGCTTTGTGTAAGGCCAAATGATATTTTTTTGAGATGTTGTTTGCTATATTCTATCGATATAACATCATCAGCATTAACTGCAACATTTGGAATTTCAGGTCGAAGAAGTGTTGGCACCACAATGAAAAGAGCAGCAAGCACTGGAATTGCCCCCAATAGTATGATTATAGGACGAACCAAGTTTTACTCCTCAAGTGATTTGAGTCTGATTTAGGCATGTAATTGATTAAGAGACAGAAATCATGACATGTAATTTTCTTGTAACAATCCAACGCTCAAAAAGAGTTATGACGGTACCAATAAATCTTCAGAAGCCAAGTAAATTAAAATTCAAGTGCATTTATGTTCATTACGTGGGGTCGTAGCCTAGCCTGGTATGGCGACAGTTTAGATCACATGATCACCGCTAAGGGCTCCAGTGGTTTCACAAGCTTCACTGACGCAAGGATGATGTACAGTTTGGAGCTGTAGTGACCCGTGTGTCGCCGGTT
>JAGWGU010000038.1 GCA_028867275.1 Nitrososphaerota archaeon | reverse complement strand
TATATGGAGACCTTGTGTAACGTATGTTTCTTACACTTGGGGCAATACCTATTGATCTCCTTTGGCATGTTCATAAAAAATGAGCTGCGTTGACCGTAATTTAAACATCGCTTTAATAGTATAATGAATTAACCATCTCCATGAAGGCCAGTTCACTTGCCTCCATGATTCTATCGCTCAATGCAGTAGCTATGGGTGAAAGCAAGGCAGATGTTGTCTTGAAAAATTGCAGGCTGGTTAATGTATTTTCAAGGGAAATAATACCTCAAATTCATGTGGCAATCAAAAAAGACAGAATTGCCTATGTAGGAAAGGATGCATCTCACACAGTTGGAGAGAATACTGGTGTCATTGATTTACAGGATAGATACATCACACCAGGATTTGTAGATCCTCATATACACATAGATCAATACGTCCTTCCATCTGAACTTGCAAAAAAATCGCTCTTATCAGGAACTACTACCTTGTTTGCAGACCCAATTGATGTTGTAAGTGTTTGTGGTTACAAGGGATTCAAGGAATTTGTCAAAATGACACAGGGTCTTCCAATTAGGGTCTATCATGTAATTCCTGGAGGACTGCCAGTTGATAGAAAATTTAGCCATGCAAGGACATTGACCAAAAAAGAAGAGGTCAGAGGACTAGATATTGAAAACGTAGTTGGTCTAGGAGAGGTATTTTCTTGGACCAAAGTCACTACCCGAGATCCTAATACCATTCAAAGTATATCTCATGTTTTAGAAAATGGTGGTATCATAAATGGTCATACTGCAGGTGCAAGTGATAAAAAACTAAATGCCTACATAGCTTCTGGAATTTTCTCATGTCATGAACCAATTGATTATGATCAAGTCCTGGAAAGACTTAGACTTGGAATGTGGGTAATGATGAGAGAGGGTTCCATAAGGCGAGATTTAGATAAAATCTTGCCTGGTATATTGTCTCATAAAACATATCTTGATAGATTGATGTTTTGTACTGATGGAGTTAATCCAAAAGATATCGCAGAATACGGCATGATTGATCATTGTATCAGAAAATCTGTCTCTATGGGTATGGATCCAATAGACGCTATAACTATTGCATCAAGAAATTCCTTTGAGTATTATGGAATGGGCAAGGATCTTGGTGCAATAGCGCCTGGCAAATTAGCTGATATTCTAGTCTTTGATGATTTGGAAAAGATCAAGCCAAATAAGGTCTTTGTAGGAGGAAAACTGGTAGTAGCTCACAATAGCCTTGTAGTAAACACGCCCAAGACCATAATTCCAGCTTGGATGAAAAAAACTGTAAAAACAGGAACAAAGTTTGAAGAAAAAGACTTTGTTATACGAAGCAAAGGGAACACTGCACAAGCATTGGTTATCAAACTTGATACCGAAATAATAACAAAAATGGATCAGGAAGAGCTTCAGGTAAAAGATGGCAACGTAGTGGCATCACATGACAAAGATGTGTGGAAGGTAGCAGCTATTGATAGGACATATTGCACTGGAAAAAAAACTGTAGCATTTTTGAGAAATTTTGGTGCTGATGTAGGGGCATTTGGATGTACACAGAGCTTTCATGAAAATGACATGATAGTTATAGGTTCAAATGAAAAGGACATGGCCTTTGTTGCAAATAGTCTGACCAAGATGCAAGGCGGTATGCTAGTAGCTAAAAATCATAATATCCTAAGTAAATTTTCCTTACCACTTGCTGGTTTGATATCTTCACTATCTTTTGAAAAAACATTAGATGAGTATTCTAGCATGGATTCTAAATTAGTAGAGACTGGATGCAAATTCAAAAACCCTCACCTCATACCTCTTTTCCTACCATTTCTTGCGTTACCTGAGATCAGAATCTTGTACACTGGTGTTGTAGACGTTAAAAATAGAAGATACTTGAAGATCTTGAACCGATAAGGTATTAAAAGGGGCAATTAGTTACACGAGTTAAGGGATTAATTTTGGCATCTATTCAACAAACACCACAAGGACCTGTGTTGGTACTAAAAGAAAGCGCATTACAACAAAAGGGAAGAGATGCACAAAAGAATAATATTGCTGCCGCAAAGTTGGTTGCAGAACTTGTAAGAACAAGCCTTGGCCCACGTGGGATGGATAAAATGCTTGTTGATTCCCTAGGTGACGTTACAATTACAAATGATGGCGCTACTATTCTAAAAGAAATTGATGTTCAGCATCCAGCTGCAAAAATGATGGTTGAGATTTCAAAAACTGTTGATAATGAAGTAGGTGATGGTACAACATCCTCCGTAGTATTTGGTGGTGCTCTGTTATCTAAAGCCGAAGAACTTCTGGAGAAAGATGTTCATGCTACAGTGATCATTGAAGGATACCAAGCAGCAGCAGAAAAAGCACTTTCACTTCTCACAGAAATGGCAAAGCAAGTAGGTCCAAATGAGAAAGAAATCCTACTAAAAATTGCAAAAACAAGCATGCAGTCAAAACTTATCTCAGAAGACAGTGATATGTTGTCCAAACTTGTAGTTGATTCTATACTGCAGATTGTAGAAAAGGAAGCAGAAGGACATAGAGTAGATCTTGATAATATCAAGGTGGAAAAGAAAGCAGGCGGTTCTATTAGAAATACTCAGTTTATCAAAGGCATAGTGCTTGACAAGGAAGTTGTCCACAGCGGCATGCCTACTAAAATAGAAAAGGCAAAGATTGCATTGCTGAATTCAGCCCTCGAGATTGAAAAGACGGAGATGAGTGCAGAAATCAGAATTAGTGATCCAACTCAAATGCAGATGTTTCTTGAAGAAGAAAATAGAATGCTCAAATCTATGGTAGACAAGATTCATCAAATTGGCGCAAATGTGCTAATTTGTCAAAAGGGAATAGACGACATTGCACAGCATTATCTAGCTAAACAAGGTATACTTTCAGTCCGAAGAGTAAAAGAAAGCGATATGACAAAACTTGCCAAAGCAACTGGAGGCAGAATTAGCAGCAATATTGATGATATGATTCCAAAGGACTTGGGTACAGCAGAGCTCGTAGAACAGAGAAAAGTGGAGACAGACAAGTGGGTTTTCATTGAAGGCTGCAAGAATCCAAAAGCCATTACATTGTTGCTTAGAGGAGGATCTCAAAGAGTTGTGGACGAAGTTGATAGATCAATGCATGACTCATTAATGGTTGTAAAAGATGTAATAGAAAAGCCAGCAGTTGTGGCTGGAGGTGGAGCCCCAGAAGAATTCTTGGCTTCAAACCTAAAGGAATGGGCAGATAAATTTGAAGGAAGAGAACAACTTGCAATTAAAAAATATGCTGAAGCACTTGAAGTCATTCCATTGACAATTGCTGAAAATGCAGGAATGGATCCAATCAATACTATGGTTACACTTCGTGCAAAACATAGCCAAGGAAGAAAATGGACAGGCATTGATGCAAGAAATACTCGAGTTGCAGACATGTTCTCCCTTGATATCATAGAACCAGTAGCAGTAAAAGAACAGATAATAAAATCCGCAACTGAAGCAGCATGCATGATACTTAGAATTGATGATGTTATTGCCTCATCCGGCGGCCGAGGTGGCGGCGGAAGAGGCCCGCCAATGGGCTAAGCCTTTTCATGTTAGAAAAGTTAGAAAATCTAAAACTAGTTAATTCAGTTGTTGTTCTAAATGATTTTTTTCTTGATCGTATCATCAAGATTCAAAATTTAGATAATCTTTACAAACAAATTTTAGAAAAAAGCAAATTAGGTGGAAGTATTCGTGGAATCCCGCAAACAGATCTAAAAGGTGGCAATGCAACAAATGTTGCTTATGCTCTTGCAAGACTTGGTTGTCCAGTATCATTGATAACAATTGCAGATAAGACTAGCTCTCAGATAATAAAAGAAATTTTTTCTACATTTGATAAAGTTTCATTATCCATAATTAACGGAAGGCCAGGAAGGACAACATCGCTTGAATTTAACAATGCTGGCAACATTGTAAACATGATGATTTCTGATTTAGGTGATAATGAAGACTTTGGACCTGAAAAACTTGGAACACAAGAACAAGATATGCTAACAAATGCTGATGCGGTCATTGTGACAAACTGGGCAAGCAATAAAAAAGGAACAGAATTATCACAGTTTGTATTTTCAAAGTCTACATCGGCTTTTCATTTTTTAGATCCAGCCGACATTCAGACAAGAGCTGAAGAATTCAAAGAATCACTACCAAAACTTGCAAAGCATCTTGATTCTTTATGTATTAATGAAAATGAATGTAATATTCTTCTAGCGCAGTCAGGTTTGGGAACAATCTCTGGAGAAAAAGAAACTAGGGAACTTGTACTTGAGCTATCTAGGAGATATTCGATACCAATCGATCTTCATACTTCTACAGGATCATACTGGTCAAATGGGCAAGAGGTGGAATATGTCAAGTCTTTCCAAATTCAACCCAAATTTGTAACAGGAGCTGGGGATGTCTGGGATGCTGCAAATATACTTGGATATATTGTAAATCTAGATTCTCTTGAAAGGCTAAAGTTTGCAAATGGGGCAGCCTCTCTATATGTTGGCAATTCCATTGGAGTTCCGCCAACAATGGATCAAGTTTTGTCGTTTGTTAGGACTAATAGTACATGAGCCTTCAATTATTTGTATAAAATTGATGAAATTATCATATCAAACAGTGTTTTTAGATCAAAAAACTGATCTGGGTAATGCTACAAATTGAGAGAAAGGTTTTTTAATAATCTAAAATTTAGAACTGACAAGTTGAATTACAAATTTTTTGTTGCGATACTAGCTGCAATGATTTTCTCTGCGGTGTTGCCAACAATATCTGCCAATGCCCAAACTAGTTCACCAAACAGTGGCAATGCAGCACAATTCCTTCAACAATGCATTCAACAATTTCAAGGTACAGATCACATTTACTGTGCTAAATTCTATACAACTGACGTTGCAAGATCAGGTACATTAAGTCAATATTTCTTACAGGGCAACCTTGCAAATAGTATTGTAGTATACGAGAACACAAAGGTCACACTTTCTGGTCTCAAATCAACAACTCCTGATGTTGGCAAGAAATTGGCATATCAATGGGGTCAAGTTTCCGGTGATGCAATAACATTTTCCCCAAGTTCTACTGCTCCTGTGATATCATTTGTTTCTCCTCCAGTTCCTGCAAATGAAGTCAAGTCATTGAAATTATCATTAACTGTAGATGATGGATATGGATTAAAGGATACTACAACATTCAACATTGTAGTCTTACACGTTAATCATCCTCCGGTTGTTACAGTAAATCCTGATCAAGTCGTTGATGAAGGGTCTACAGTATCTCTCAAGGGTACTGCAACAGACCAAGATAATGATCCATTGACATTAGCATGGGGTCAATATTCTGGTCCAAGTATACAATTATCCTCAACTAATACCGCTGATACATCATTTATTGCACCTGCAGTAGCACCTGGTAAAACTACCACCATGTTGTTTGTATTTACTGCTGATGATGGACATGGGGGAAAAGCAGCTGCCATGACCAAAGTTACTGTTAAGAGTACTCATCAAGATCCAACCGTAACATGTCAAGATGTTTCTGTTAATTCTAATTCTCTAGTTAGATTGCCAGTATCCGTTGCAAACCCAAGTGGTGACGCTATATCTTACTACTGGAGACAGATCTCTGGACAACCAGTAAAATTGTCTTCCAGTACTGACATGAGCCCAACATTTGTAGCACCAGTTCCAAGTGGTTCAAGTGGCACACTTCAATTCACACTAGATGTATCTGACAATATGGTCGACATCCCATCATGTTCTGTTACTGTCAAGGTCAATAATCTCCCAGTGGCTGGACAACCACCAGTTGCTAATGCAGGTCCAGATCAAACAGTCTCACCAAATAGCAGAGTTGTATTAGATGGAAGTGCCAGTACTGGTGACCATATCAAATACAAGTGGGTACAAATTAGCGGTGACCCAGTGACTATCATATTGAGTGGTACTGCTCATCCAGCATTCTACTCACCGTCTGTTGACTATGGCCAACAGAAAGTAGTAGAGTTCAAACTTACCGTAACCAACCAATATGGTTCAGATAGCAGCACAGTGAAGGTTACTGTAGTTCAGGACCAGAATCCACCGACTGCCAGAATAAACGTGGTCCCCTAGTTCTTTTATTTTAAAAAATTTCTTTTAAAATTAAGTTTTCTAAACTAAGTTGATTTTTTATTTTTATTGAGGCTCTATTGTCGCTGGTGGCTTGCTTGAAATCACATAGCTAACCCAAGCTACATCCTCTACTTCATTTGTAATTCTATTGCTGATTCTTTCAAGTATCTCAGAGGGCAATCTTGTCCAATCTGCAGTCATGGCATCAATGGAATCTACTATCCTGACAAGAACAACATGGCCATATTTTCGCTCATCCCCGACTACTCCCACTGCTCTATCGTCTCCTACTGCTGCATAAGCTTGCCAAACCTTGTCATACCACCCGGATGACACAAGTTCACTCTCAACAATTCTGCTTGCCTGTTTTGCAATATGTAATTTCTCCGGAGTTACTTCTCCCATTATTCTTACTGCAAGACCAGGTCCAGGAAATGGATGGCGATTGAGAAGTTCATCAGGCACGCCTAGGATTTTGCCTACTTTTCTTACCTCATCCTTGTACAGGAATCTGAGAGGCTCCAAGACTTGTAGGTTAAGCCATGATGGTAATCCGCCGACATTGTGATGAGTTTTGATTACTGCTGCAGGGCCTTTTGAAACTCCACTTTCTATGACATCTGGATAAAGTGTACCTTGGGCCAACCATTTGAAGGGGCCGTTCTTTTCAGCAAACTCTGTAAACACTTTGACAAATTCTTCTCCTACAATCATTCGTTTCTGTTCGGGATCTGTTACTCCTTTTAGTCTTGTAAGGAATCTTTCTTTGGCATTTATTACTGTGAAATTCATCCCAAAATTATTTTCAAACATGTTTTCTACTTCTACTTCCTCATTCATTCGTAAAAGACCGTTGTCTACAAAAACACATTTGAGCCTATTTCCTATTGCCTTTTGAATCAGCACTGCGGCTACTGTGGAATCAACACCTCCACTTATTCCACATAACACATTGCCATCGATTTTTGAAATTTCTGACACTGTTGATTCTATAAAATTCTCCAGGGTCCAATCTTGTTTTGCTTTACATATGTCTAAAACAAAATTCTTGAGAACTTGAATTCCATTTTCAGTATGAACTACTTCTGGATGAAACTGAATGCCATATACCATCTTTTGTCTATTTGCAATTGCTGCTGCAAAAGAATTCTCGGTATGCCCTATTACTTTGAATCCCTCTGGTAAGCTTTCTGCAGCGTCACCATGACTCATCCAAGCCCTTGTTGATTGACCCATACCTGCAAGCAGATCAGAGTTGTTATCTATGCTAAGCAACGAAGATCCGTATTCTTTGTGAGAACGCTTAACTTTACCTCCAAATTTGTTCACAATTAATTGATGACCATAACATATACCAAGTACAGGAAGTCCTATCTCAAATATTCCGTTTGTTGGTTGTGGTGAATCCTTGTTGTATACACTTGCGGGTCCTCCACTGAATACTATCCCTTTCGGATTCATTTTCTTTAGTTCTTCTAGTGATATGTCATATGGGACAAGTTCAGAGTAGACTGAAAATTCTCTAATTCTTCTACAAATGAGATGACTATATTGCGAACCAAAATCTAGTACAATTATCTTATCCATGATAATCACTTTTGAGAATTTTCAATCATTCTGGAAAATGACCACGTTACTGTATTTATTATCTCGTTTACCCTTTCCTTTTGACGATAATTTTTGATGAGAATTTCTCTGATTCTATTACCGTCTTTATTCACTAGACATGATATTGCTGTGTTTTGTGAAATCTTGCCATTTTGCACATCTAATTTATCTTGATTTTCCATTCCTCCAATTATTCTGCCTAGGAAAAATGACTTGAATGGATGCGTTTCCATATCTAACATAACATCCTCTGATGGAATGATTACTAGCTCATCAGAAGTAACGTGTGCATTTGCTAAAATTTTATTGTCTGGTGTCTTGATGGGAATGACAGAAGATGTTTGTTGGCTTTGTTGCGAACTCTGTTTATTGGATACAAGAGAAGATGCTTTACTAAAACTTGATTGTTTTACAAGAGAATCAAGAATACGGAGATTCTGCCTAAATTTGTCTATCTCTTTTTCTCTTTTTTCGATTTCTTCAGAGATCCATTCTCTTAATTCTAAAATGTCGCGCAGATTCTCCTCTGAATAACTCATGTTTTTCTATTGTCAAATGGATAATAAATATTAAAACAAGCTCTACAGTCTGACCAGCCTTTGAAGATCTACCAATTTCACATTTTTGAATCCTGCTATTGGCTGAGATGTTGTATAGAGATCGGCATTACTCTTTGAGGCAAGCCATTCTAAGAGTGATTTTCCTCTTCTTAGCTTTTTTATCTTTATAGATTTGTTGTATGTTCCTACTTTGGAATATTTTCCGATGTGAATCCCAAAATCCATTCCAATCATGATTATTTTAGATGCTCTAAAATGGTTGGCAAGAAATACACATCTATCACCGTCTGTGAACCCTCCAAAGTTTCTAATTTTTCCAAATGGTCTATCCTCTGTAGTGCCTATGCAGTATCTGAATGACATTGCATATGGTAACCTCTTGATATTGTCACCATGCGCATGTACAATCATTATTGACCCTGACTCGGATGCTCTTTTGAGATACTCCATATTTCCATCAAGATCTGTTACTATGATGTCTGGTACCATTTTATTTTCAAGCATTGCCTGTGTAGCGCCATCAGCAACAATCTTTGTAATATTCTTGAATTTTTTAAGATGTGGTAGAGATGCACTCAAAGAAGGTCCTGCTCCTATGACAAAAACAGTTCTGTTTCTAATTTTTTCCTCTAAAATATTTGATCGAAATTTATTCTTTAAAAACAAATCAAGGATCTTCGCTGATTTTATTTCTCTTGATCTATCATAGTTGAATTCTCTTAGAATTTCTAGATATTTTTGTTGCCAGCCATCCAAAGTCATGTAAGTCTAAATGTATCTGGGTTAATCATAAACCATATGCATAAACTAGCAAGAGTAAGAGTAGGTGGTTCTAATCCAATACGAGTAATGGGAATAATTAACACCAGTCCAGAATCATTTTATAAAAAATCAGTATTCACTGATAAAAAAATGATAGAAAAAACTGCCAAATTGATGGAAGAGGATGGTGCTGATTTTATTGATGTTGGGGGCATGTCTACTGCTCCGTATATCAAGACCCTGGTGTCAGAGGATAAAGAGATCAAAAGAATTACAAACGCTATAAATGCCATACAAAAAGTTTCAAAATTACCTATCTCAATTGATACGTGTAGAGCAAAGGTAGCAGAGGTTGCTCTTCAGTTAGGCGCAGAAATAGTTAATGATGTTTCAGGACTAAAATATGATAAAAATATGGTTGACGTACTTGAGAAATACTGTCCATCTGTTGTTTTATGCGCATTTAGTAATGAACTGGTTAGGGGAAACCAAGTCATACAGACAAGAAAACTGATTGGTCAGAGTGTTGCACTTGCATTAAAGTCAGGAATTCCAACAAGCCAGATCGTAGTAGATCCTGCTATTGGTTTCTTTAGGAAAAAGGCACAAGGTGTGCTGTTTACAAAAATAAGTTCTGATTGGTTACAAAGAGACATGTTGATATTGAAAAATCTAAATCATATAAAACAAGAGTATCCAATTCTTATTTCAATTTCCCGGAAATCATTCATAGGAGAACTATTGGATGAGACCGATCCTGCTAAGAGACTTTATGGATCTCTCGCAGCAGAAACTTTTGTTGCTCTAAATGGTGCTGATATAATACGAACTCACAATGTCAAGGCTACAAATGATGTTGTCAAGATCGTAAAAAACTTGGAAAATCTCAAGAAAGGCTTATAACAGATTTTCATTCTAATCAAGAAGGTTTCGTTGGAAATAAGGGAAGGATTAACATTTGATGATGTACTCCTTGTTCCTAAACGATCAGGCATTGTTACTAGATCTCAAACAAATCTGCAAACAAAACTTTCCAAAAATATTTCTCTTAACATACCAATCATAAGTGCAAATATGGATACTGTCACCGAGTCTGCCATGGCAGTTGCAATAGCAAGGGAAGGAGGAATTGGAATCATACATAGATTTCTTACTATTTCAGAACAGGTAAACGAGGTACTCAAAACAAAACGCTCAGGTAGTATAATAATTGAAAATCCATATACCATAAATCCAGATCAGACCGTGCGTGAAGCCATAGAATCCATGAGGGAAAAAGGAGCATCTGGATTACTTGTGACAGACAACCTAGGTCAGCTTGTTGGGATATTGACAAGACGAGATATTGTTATGTTAGAATCTAAAGATGAAAGTAAAAAAGTCACTGAAGTAATGACAAACGATGTAATTACTGCAAAATTTGGAGTGGATATAGTTGAAGCCAAAGACATACTCAGGAAAAATTGTATTGAAAAATTACCACTTTTAGATGAAAGAGGACATGTCAAGGGATTGATAACTAGTAAGGATATCATTAATTCTGGCAATTATCCACAGGCATCAAAGGACAAAAAAGGAAGACCGTTGGTTGGAGCAGCAGTGGGTGTAAAAGGAGATTTTATGGAAAGAACAGAAGCATTGCTAGATGCAGGTGCTGATGTTATAGTAGTAGATATTGCACATGGGCATAGTGAAAATGCAATCAATACAGTTCGCTTGATAAAAAAAGCATTTCCAAACTGTGAATTGATTGCGGGAAATGTGGCTACTGCTCAAGGTACAGAGGATCTCATCAAGGCTGGTGTGGATGCAGTAAAGGTGGGAGTGGGTTCTGGTTCAATATGCATTACTAGGGTAATCACCGGTTCTGGAGTACCACAACTAACTGCTGTAATGGACTGTGCACAAATTGGTAAAAAATACGATATTCCAATAATATCTGATGGTGGTGTAAGGACATCAGGTGATGCAACAAAAGCACTTGCAGCAGGAGCATCAACTGTGATGGTTGGGAGCTTGTTGGGTGGAACCGATGAAAGTCCAGGCTCATTTATGATGAAAAATGGCAAGCGATACAAAATTTACAGAGGAATGGCATCATTTTATGCAGCTCTTGGAAGAAAAAATAAAGAAACCAGTAATACCTCATTGGTAGAAGATCTCAATGATTATGTAGCAGAAGGTGTTGAGGCAATGGTTCCATACAAGGGAAGTGTCACTGACATCATAAAACAACTAACGGGAGGAATTCGTTCTGGCTTGAGCTATTGTGGTGCAAATAATATTCCACAAATGCAACAGAATGCAGAATTTATAAAAATGTCAACTGCAGGATATGCAGAAAGTCAACCACATGATGTCGAATTGATGTAATTTACTTTAAATATAATCATGAATTAATTTTTCACAATGCTTACAAAAAAATCTGCAGCTGGAATTGGAATAGGTCTAGTTGCAGTTGTATTGGGCACGTTTTTCCTGTTGCAGACAATAGTAAGTAATGTGCATGATGTAAATGATACCGTAGATATTGGAAAAAGCGATGTCTTTCAGTTTGACGCAGAAAAGCATTATCATGAATTTCTTAATGTTACTGGAAGTTCATTTCACGTACAAATGAAGACACCAGGTACAGGTCTACAAGTTGACAAAGATTTTCAAAAGGAAGTCAGTTTTGACTGGTACAGTCTTGAGAATGGAAAACATTTCATAAACATAACAAATACTGGAGGTTCAACACTTCATGTAACTGGAAAACTAGAAGCAGTAACTAATCCAATAATATTCACATCACATCTCATAGTAATATCCTCGGGAATTTTGATAATTGGAATAAGTGCAGTGTTTTCAATTAGAAAACCAAAAGGATTCTAGATTAATTCAGCTCGTGGATAGGAACCTAGTATCTTGAGAAATGTTGTGTTTGCCTTAATCTTCTCAAGAGTATCTTGAATGTTTTTGTCATCTTGGTGACCCTCAAAATCTACGTAAAAATTGTATTCCCAAGGAGTGCTCTTTGTAGGACGGGATTCAATTTTTGTTAAATTGATACTATTTGTATTGAATTTTTCAAGGATGCTATACAATGCACCTGGAACGTGTTTTATTGCAAAAATTATTGATGTTTTGTCTTTAGACGTTCTCTCTTTTTTCTTGTTTGCCAAGATGAGAAATCTGGTATAATTGTTTGAGTTGTCTTCTATTCCTTCTCTTATTATTGGAACATTGTATATTTCTGCAGCCTTCCTGCTGGCGATACAGGCAATGTTATTCTTGTTTAGCTCAAGGAGGATCTTTACACTGCCAGCCGTATCATAAGTTGGTATTGGCTTCAAGTGATTCTCTTGGATGAATTTTCTGCACTGGCCAAGTGCCTGTGGATGGGAATACACCGTATCAATTTTTTCCAGGCTTTGTAAGCCAATAAGGCAATGCGATATCCTGTGATATGTCTCTCCTACAACACTGAGCTTTGTGTTGAGTAGTAAATCATAGCTTTCACCCACACTTCCTTCAAGAGAGTTTTCTACCGGAAGTATGGTATAATCTGATCTTCCGTTCTCTGTAGAACCTAGTGCATCATAAAATGTAGGGTGTGGTACTGTCTCAATTGGATCTTTGAAAAAACTAACTGCAGCCGCTTGACTATATGCTCCCGACTCTCCTTGGAATGCTACTTTTAACATGTTCTTAGTTGGAGTTGAATTTTATAAAATCGCTGTTTCCAAATCTGGTTGATAACTTTCTCTCTTCTATGTATCCACAATCTATGCATTTTATGTTGCTGCCCATTGCCACAACTTTTGCTCCACACTTGTTACATTGGGTAAATAAAACTCCAAGTTCAGGTTCACCAATTGTTGCGTGTACAACACCATTGAGAAGATTGATTATCTTTGCGGCTACGATATCTCCTACTCTTACAAGGATTCGTTTCTTTGCTCCTTTTGCTTGACAAATGCATTCTAGACCCGAGTGTGTAGGTTTTCCGTTTATGTACAAGATGTTTATGGCAAACATGTTATTCATTAACGCTGAGATATTTCCTGTTATCACATCGCCTGATTTGGCAACTGCGGGTTTTCTCATTTCGTTGATTTTTGCTATGCGGTTTGTCTTGTCAAATTCTGGAGTGCCTATGACCAATGATCTTATTGACTGACCGTCATCGAAGGTGTTATCGCCCATTTCAAATTCTTCAATTATTGCAATTTTATCCCCTGGAAGGGTTGGTTTTTGAGACAATGCCTTGATTTGAGATTTGATGATTATAATTGTTTATAGCCAGTGCGGAATTTGCAAGAACCCTTCTATACCTTCTTTTTTTAATATCTTCAGCAATGCGTTTGCCTGCGGAGTGGATAGGACTGGCTTGTGAAAATGATTGTCGGTTGATATTCTTGGACATGCAACTTGGATAAAGGCATCAATTCCCTTGAGATTGCGCAGTCTATCATCTGAAATTTCTGTTATGGCAAATAACTGAACTTTCTTTCCAATGTTTTCTAACTCCTTTTTGAACTTGAGCGCAGTAACTTTAGAAAATTGGCCTTCTTTTAGTCCAATGATTATTCCAAATGTCTCTGCCTCTGCAGCCTTGTAAATTGTTAATATTGCTTTTTTCTGCAGTTTTTTTGCAAACTCTGTTACTTCTCTTACTTCGTTAAAGTATGGATCAAGCACATATGTCGGTATGTTGGTGGACAATGCAATTCCAGCTGCATGAAAATTACTCTGACCCAAGAATACGTTTGCCTCAACCATATCCTTGGTTTCCGTAACAGGATAAAACTCACATCCAAATACCTGTCCATCATTTAGCTGACCCTTGCCCTTTCCAATCTTTACTGTGATTCCATTTTCTTCAAGTATTTTCTTTACCTTGTTAATTTCATGCAAATGTTGACTATCTGTAACTAGAGAAACTGTCTTTTCCTTGATCTCTGTTGCACATTTTTTTGCAATATTTTCAAATGAAATGTCATCAAAGGCATCAATGAGAATTATGTTGTCGCCAAAACTCATTGAATTGATGGTATGGCCTATGTGAAACAGAATTTCAGCCCCCAGTACTTTGGCACCGTTTGAGTTGAGATCACAGGTACCAAAACAGCTATCTGCCAACACATATGCAGGGATTCCAAATCTTGCCATTATCCTTGAGGCAGTGTCCTGGATCTTTGGTATTATTCCGTCAGGACCGTTTAATGCCACTGAAACGGGTTTTCTTTTTGCTATCTCTTCGAAAATCTTTTTCTCGTCTATTACTATCAATCGTTATCAGCAATTGTTTTTTTAATTTAAATCAAACGAACTGCCACAATATTTAATATCGTACATTTGAAAGACCAAATGAATGCCTATTGCCTTTGTACTGATAAATGCTGAATTGGGAGCAGAAAACGAACTGTTAAACCAGCTAAAAAACATGGCAAGCGTAAAGTACGTCTATGTTCTGTATGGTGCCTATGATCTAGTGGTAAAGGTAGAGGCACCAGATAATGAGACACTAAAGAAAACCATCTCAAACAACATAAGGCAACTCAAAAATGTCCGTTCAACTCTTACCATGACTGTAATCGAATGAAAGAAACATCCGTTCTTCATATTGGCTTTGATGATACAGACTCTAGAAAAGGAATGTGTACTACTTTTCTTGCTTACAAAGTGGTAGAATACCTAAAAAAAGAGAAAGTAAAGTTCCTTGATTATCCATACCTGATTCGGTTTAATCCCAATGTACCATGGAAAACTAGGGGAAATGGTGCAGTCGCATTAAAAATTAGGACCCAAAAACCCCAGTTGATTAAAAAAAATATCATCAAATACATCCAAAAATATTCTGCCGTAAATGATGGTGCAAACCCGGGGCTGGTTTTTTATGAATACAAAGACATTCCGGAAAATTTTGCTGAATTTGGAAAGATGGCACTATATAGGTTAGTGGGCAGAAACGAAGTAAAGAAGTTCATACAAGACAATGGACTTGAAACATATCATCTTGGTAATGGTCAAGGATTGATAGGTGCAATAGGTGCCATAGGGTATAACTTTAGGGATCATACTTTTGAGTTAATCTCATATAGGGATAAAGAAAATCTTGGAAAAAAAAGAGAAATTCTCAAAGATAGTGTAAAAAAAATGCAACAACTCACGTTTCCAAAAACATTCAACAGTTTTGATGAATCAAAGAATAGAGTCCTAATTGCACCACATGGTCCTGATCCAGTGTTCTTTGGTGTGCGTGGAGAAAATCCTGATGCCGTAATAAAAGGCGCGTCTCTTGTCAAATCCAATGAAAAATTCTGTGGCTATATGGTGTTTCGCTCAAATCAAGGTACAGGTGATCACCTGCAAAATGAGCTTGATGTTGAAAATCTAAAACCATTCTCTTCTGGTTATGTGATTGGGAAAATATCTAAAACACCTCAAACAGTTCTTGGTGGACATGTATTTTTTTCCATATCTAAGAATGGGGCTACAGTGAAATGTGCTGTGTATAAACCAACCCGACTTGCTACTATTGCAGAAAAGATGATGGAAGGAGATCTGGTGAAAATTGGAGGAGGTGTAAGAAAATCCTCAAAAAAACATAAACAAATTCTAAATGTGGAATTTCTTGAGATACTTGATCTTCAAAAACATGTGATTATGGTAAATCCGATTTGCAAAAAATGCAACAAGCACATGAAATCAAAGGGCAAAAACCAAGGCTACCAATGCCCAAAATGTGGTAATACCGGCATGGCAAAAATTAAACAAGAAATTCCTAGGCAAATCAGAAAACAGTTCTACTTACCTGTGGTCTCTGCACACAGGCACTTGACACGTCCCATGCAAAGAATTGGCAAAATTAACAGCAGGATGGAATTTGATAATTCCAAAAGATGGTTTTCTAAAGCAAACTAAAGTTGTCTTGAAGATAGCGGGGAGTAGATTTGAACTACTGACTTGCGGGTATCTCATCAGTATTGATTATGAGCCCGCCGGGATGACTTAGCCCCTTAGTCTGACTTCCCCACCCCGCTAAGTGAAGAAA
>JAGWGU010000037.1 GCA_028867275.1 Nitrososphaerota archaeon | reverse complement strand
ATTTTATCTTCAAAGCTTGGAATTTTTCTGATTATTCAAAGTTGTTACATGATTCGTGTAATGGTTTCAAATTTCTCTATGAAAGCTTTTATGATACGATGACGTAATCGACTCATGAAAAAGGACGGGGATGTGTATCAACTTATTTATGAATCGAATCTAGACAGCAAGCTAGAACAGATTCTAATTGGATTGGTAAAAGACAATCCTTCTCCAAAGATTGAATCAATAATTCGGAAATTTCTTCTATATGTTCAACATTCTACAGAAAATTTCTGGACTACATATTATAGTGCAAAAACATATGAAGAAAAGCTGGATTGTTACTATCAATACTCCAAGAACCAATGTCTTGCAACCGAGGTACTTGTAAGAGATCTTGGTTCATTATCCTCTGATGATGAAATAAAGGAAAATCTGGATGCTCTAGTAAAAGAGAGCTTTACATTCTAGGTTAAAGAAGAGTCGGTCTTTGGTCTGGTCTCTTTGAATTTTGCTATCTTGGTGCCTTCCTCGTTTACTACTTGATCAATACTGATTAGCTTTTCTCGTAGGTTAGTAATCATTACGGCAACATCATCTGCTTCTTTCTCAACCTCGCCTCTTTTCTGTTGTAATGTCTTAATACCTTGTTTTTCTTCTTCTATGTATTGACCTACTTTAACAAGTTTCTCCTTTAGATTCTTGATATCCACTGATTCATCCTCAATGTTTTTTTCTAGGTTAGTTCGCTTGTCTTTAAGGTCCTTAATCATTAGACCTACATAGTCTATGGCTTCTTCTAATTTGGTTCTCTTGTCCATTAAGGCCTTGATTCCTATATCTTCACTTGATGTACTCATACGAGTTTGTTGAATAGGTTCCGGTATTTTTACTTGTTCTGAAGGGCGAAAACGGGATTCTTCCATGACTTCGGATGCCTTTGTATCCCCCCTCTCTGGTTCATATTGAAAAACCTTACCTGACTGGTCAGTCATCTCATCCTTCATTCCTGAAGAAACAGATTCGAATTCATCCTTTTTCTTTCGGAATTTGTCAAACATATCGCTTATGGGTTATTGTTATTTTTAATATATAAAAAGTTAATAAATAAAAACTGATTCTGGGAGGTCTGGATATCTTATTGAAAAATTTGGATCAAAATGGCTGATAATGCGGGATTGAGATATATTTAGAGACCTGAATCTTTGGTTCGAGTTGAAGAATAGCAAAGTAAACCTGCTCCCAATAGTAGAGGATATCATTGGATTAGATCAAATGATGCGGTTTGCAGCAATAATAGACCTGAAGGGAAACATATCTGAGGCAATAATGAAGGAAGGCAAGACTTCGCTAAAATCACAAAAGGAAGAAGAACACTTCTGCAAACAAGTAGCAATGAGACGAAAAATCAGGCAACAGTTTGACAAGAGTCTTGGACCAGTAAATTATGTACATATTGAGCGTCAAAAGATTACTCAAATTGTAGTCTATCCAAAACGCAAGACTGTATACGTCACAATGGAACCAAATATGGACATAAAACGAAAGTTGGAAATTGTAGAATTAATCAAAAAGAGAACTGCGAAATTATAAAAAATTAAAGAGAATAAAATTTCTCCAGATGACTAGATTTACTCTGTTGCTGGCTGAGGGGTCCCTTCGCCTACTACATCAGCAGTAGCAAAGCGTCCGCCTACCTGTGTAATCTTTATTTTTGCGTTCTGACCTACTTGCCCGCCTTTGACGAATATGACAAAACCTTCAACTCTTGCAATACCGTCTCCTTTTCTACTGATCTCAGTTATGGATACATCATATTCCTTACCAATTTCTACTGGTTTTGGTCTATTATCCTCAAATCTTCGACCTCCGCCGAATCTTCGACCGCCTCCATATCTTCTATCTCTACCGTATTCTCGGCTTGGGCTTTCACCAAAACCACTGTCGTTAAAGCTCACTGTTGCACCTCCTTCTTAGCCAATTACTTTTTTACCATATAAAATCCCTACTTGATTTTCTTCCCCCGCTTCTCAATAATCAAAAAATTGACTGTTTCAAGGCCTGAAACAGCCGTTCCGCTATGCGTTCCGCTATGAAATTTCATGATGTCCCTGATAAAACATCGATTCTATAATACCTCCATGTCAAAACAACAATACAGGTCCGAAATGGGCATAATAGCCGACATTCTTGGTGTAACTATGGACGGAGGAACACAAGGAGTAATTGTCTCAGCAATATCCCGAAGAGCAAACCTATCACATTATGCGGTGCTTGAAAAATGCCAAAAATTGATAGATGCTGGGTTAGTAGAATCAATGAAAGCCGAGAGAAACAGACTCTTTAGAGTTACGGAGAAGGGAATAAGATTCTTCCAAGAATTCCAAAGGTTCCAGGGTGTAATGCAGGGTCTTAATCTCAGGTATTAACTATGCATCAGGAATGCCAAATGATTGAGGTACAAAAAGTGTTACCGGAAGGAATGATTTTTGTAAGGATCAATTATATCCTCACAACAATGGTTCGGGCTCCAGTTGTAGCTGTATGCTTTCTTTTGCTTACTCTTTCTTCCTTTGTTCAGTATGCTATAGGTAGTAGCCCTAAAGTTCTTGATTTTACAATTTATGCAGATGGCACAACTCATGTTTTTTATCAAACTGATGTCGACCCTCAATCACCAGATTTCATTTTGAATGTGTATGGTAGTAGTATTGAAAATCTAGTTGTGCAAGACGAAAACGGAACATTGCTTTCAAGTAAGATGAATACAAATACTGTAACAGTGGCAACTTTGGGAGCATCTGCGATCAAGGTGGACTATGACACTCCTGACTTGATATCAAAAAATGGAAAGACATGGACTTTTCATGTAAATTCTCCTACTGATTATTCCATACTTTTACCAAAAAATACTGTAATTGTTGGAATGAGTACATCTCCATTAAACATGCAAATAGTTGATGACCAGTCACTCATATCATTACCAAGTGGTGCATCAGACATCAACTATGTCTTTGGCGTTTTGGGTACAAGTCAAACTGCTACTTTGGCAATTCAAAAAGCTCAAGATTTTATTAATACTTTGAATTCTACAGGTGTAAAAACTCCTATGGCTTTAGCAAAGCTTTCCGAAGCTAGATCTGATTTTAATCAAGGCAAATATTCTGATGCAGAATCTCTTGCAAATTCAGCAAAGAATCTTGCTCTACAAGAACAACAAACTACAATTTCAAAACCATCCACAGATTCATCTGGAAATCACACCCAGAACAATTTGAATGATAATATGTCAATCTATCTTCTAACTGGAGGTGTTATTGCAGCTGCAGTAGCTGGAATCATAATCGTGAAAAAAGCAAGAACACACAAGATCATTACTTCTAATGAAATTCCAAAAAGCGATAGCTACATTCCTCCTGAAAAGGAAGAAATCTACAAACTCAAGCCAGAATTACGTCAAGATGACAAGGAAATTATAGCATTTATTTCTGAAAAAGGAGGTCAAGTATACGAAAGTGAGTTACGCAAGAAATTCTTGATGCCACGAACAACAATGTGGCGTGCCGTTAAACGACTTGAAAGAGAGGATGTTGTTGAAATAGAAAAGGTTGATCAACAGAACCTCATTAAACTTCGAAAAATGGAGGATCAGAAATGAAGAGTTTGACAATTCTTATTGCAGCACTAGTTGTAACATTAATCTTGAATGGCCCAATCCAATCCTATGCAGATCCTCAACTAGATACATTAGTGAATATTGCCACACAGGCAAGAAGCAATCTAAATGTCAGTATATCACAAATTTCCAATGTTCCTGGTGAAATTATTTCATTATACAAACAAGGATCTGACGAAACAGATGCTCTTACTACAGCAGTGAATGCACAAAATGTAACATCGGCCAAACAACACTTTCTTGCTGCAATGAATTTCTTTAAGATCACAAATGATAAGATAAATTCTCTTAATGCAACAGAAACAAATGATCAACAACATATATCTATCATGCAATTGCAAAGTGAGATTACACGATTAGAAAAAATTGCCGAGACACTTCAAACTATAGCAATAACTAATCATGTTGATTTTAATTTTACACAATTTAATACATCACTTACGGAAGCAAAACAAGATCTTGATACTGGTAAGATTAAAGAAGCATCTCAATCACTCGATACTGCAAGCCAATTGATCAATGATGCTCATCATTCTCTTTCGGAAGTTGCACAACAAAGGACCGCTGATAGAGCCAAAGATTTTACAGAGAAACAAATTGAAAGATTTGATAAAATACCTGATCTGAATATAACTCAAAATGTTCCTATACCAGTTTCAAATGTTACAATGTCTGAAACTATCTCTAATCTAACATCTACAGAAAACCCTGGAGAAATGATTACAAAATTGAGAAAGCTTGTCTCAGAGGGTAATGTTGATGAGGCTTTGAAAATAATAAAATCACTAGATGCATATCAAAAAGAGACATTAAAAAATAATGAGACTCAGGTAGAATCGCAGTCACAAACTAGTGTTAATATGCAAAATAATACAGAGCCAAATCCTAATCCCACATCTACAAACCCATCAAATGTCACAGCAGCAAATCCTACAATTACACATCCCTCAAATATTACAACAACTAATCATGTCAAGATGAATTCCTTCCATGATGAAAATTCTAATTTTTCATCTACAAACCCATCAAATGTCACAGCAGCAAATCCTATAATTACACATCCCTCAAATATTACAACAACTAATCCTGTCAAAACAGATTCCTCAAATAACGAAAATTCTAACCAATCAAACAAAGATGGAAAAATAGACAAAACAAATTCATTCCATAACAATAACTTTGCTCAACAAGGCAAAGACAATAAAACAGAATCTCAACTTATACCACAAGGAAGTTTTGATTCAGGACAACAAGATAAAATACATGAACAACAAAATCATGAAAAACACCAAAATCAAAAAAATGATAAATGAAATAACGAATAATTCCTAATCTGAGCATTATGATCACATCAGATCAATTCTGGGATCATATCATATTTGCACTATCTACAGGGTTGAAAATAGCAACCAGTTAATCAATGGCAATAATAGATTGCATAAAATTCATATAGATTTTTACCAGACCAAAAGGAGATGGCTTCAAAACAAATTTCTGTAGGCGTGGGAATTCCAATGATAATAGCTGGTGTTATACTCGCTTTCATTTTGGCACCAATACAAGCTGATCTCAAAGATACTGTAGAATTTGTAGGAAGTCTTATTGGAATTCTAGGAGTATTAATCTTCATAGCAGGATTTTTCTCAAGAAAAATAACCTCAATTGCATCTTAAATCTTCATGATTCCTGTTACGAGAAGATATTCAATAGACCTAAAGAAAGTTTGATCATCAATTTCACCTGAGGACCATAATTGTACATTTTTCTTTACCCATTCAGGAACTTTCACTGAATTTTCTGATGGCGATTGTATGTGATCAATTTCACCTGAGGACCATAATTGCATGTCTTTCTTTAACTGATCAACTAATGCTGAAGAATTGCCTTGTATGGAATAATATTCTGATGTTGGAGGAATCTGGATTAATCCTTGTTTTATGATGTATTTTACAGCAAGGGCAAAATCTGATTTATCCAATGCACCTTCCGACCACCATACTGAATTTTTCTTTATCCAGTTTGGTAGAACTACTACATTACTAGTAAATTTCTGGATTGTACCTTGATTTCTATCAACCACGTAAATGTTGTTTAAAGCATCTATTGCAAGACCTGTGGGAGCATCGATCTCATCATCTCCATCAACCGAAGATCCCCAACCAAGAATGAAATTTCCATTAGAATCGAATTTCTGTATTCTATGAGCTCCTGGATCTGCAACATAGACATAATCCTTAGTATCTATTGCAATGGCAGACGGCTGATTAAATCTACCATCCTCTGTTCCATTAGAACCATAAAAATTTATGAATTTTCCTATACTGGAATATTTCAGAATTTTATTATTGGTTGAGATGATGTAAAAGTTATTCTTGGAATCAAATGTTATGGCCTTAAAACCTGCGCCGCCTATATCTTCTCCTTCTGCTAGTACTGGACTAATTTCATCTTTATAATTACCGAGAGGATCAAATATCTGAATTACATTTTGTTCAGAATCTACAACAAAAAGATTTCCATATTTATCAGAACTCATAGAAACTGGAGTGTGGAACATTCCTTGCTGATCTCCATATTTTCCCCAAGAATAAATGAAATTTCCATTTTTATCAAACATCTGAATTCTTGAGTTTCCTGTGTCTAATACGTAAACATATTTCTCATTAACAAAAATCCCCAAAGGATGTATAAATTCGCCTTTTGATGAACCGATACTTCCTAAGGTGAAGAGTAACTTTCCTTTAGGATCGAATTTCTTTATTTGAGAATTTCCCGAGTCTGCAACATAGATATTGTTATCTGAATCAATAGCAATACCTGTTGGTGAGCTAAGCCCTGAACTTATGTTGGAGGGATATCTTGGCACAGCAAATTGTTCTGAATTCAATAACTCGCTATCTTCCATTGTTTCTCCACCGACATAAAATGTTGAAGAACGAACTATTCCTCCATATTTTATGTAGAATTGCCACTTTCCTACCTGATCGTTCTTTGCTATCTTGTGAGGTACAATTACATCATTTAGAGAAACTGGAATGGAGATCATTCCATGGCTTACTCCTTGTGGATCGGTTGTCCATGAATCTATTGAGTTTGCAATAATGTCTGATGTGTATACTCTGGCCTCCACAATCTCGCCTTTCCTATAATTCCATTTGTTGAGATACATGTCTAGATCGATTTTTGGTAATTCATTATTATTGGCAATAACTTTGAATGTACCAGTATTCTTTACTCCTGCATACTGAATATCGAATTTGTAAACTCCAATTTTTTTAGTAATGTCTTTTAATGATAATTTATTGTGTACAGCATTTACAGGAAATTGTATACTGGTTGTATTACCTGTTGGATCTGTTATTGTAATAATTCCTGTAGATTCCTTAACTCTTGTGACAAGAAGATCTAGTATAACATCATCACCGGGATAATATGATGTTGATTTAGATTCTATTGTTAGTTCCATTAGTTTTCGTATATCGCCCAAAAGAAATGGTACGTTAACAGTTGAATTGAAGTATTGAATCTTTAGGTTGTATAATCCAGGTGGATTATATCTAGCTAGTTGAATCATTGGAAAATCATATTCTGTATTTGACTGAGTCGACTTTATTTCAATTTCTTTGACAAAGACTGTTTTTCCATCTCTATCATAAAAATTCAGATAAAAAATTGGTGCAAATTTTGCTTGAGGAATGTAATAAGATGTTGTAATGTTTATCTTCATTATGTCCGGTTCATTGTATTGTACTTTATCGGTAAATACTGCCAAATTAAGAGAATTGACTTTAAAATGAACTGTCTGATTGTAATCTCCATACATGTAATTAATCGACCATGTACCAAATTCATTATCAAATGCGTTTCGTACAATCTGATGTAGTATTGCTCCTGCCTTTATTCCAGTATCAAGTGTTCCAGATATTATTGAATTGTCAGGTCTATGTGCAGTCCATTTTATAGGGCCTCCATTATATCCGTGAATTAAGAGATTGACCTTTATCCAGTCATTTGGGCCAAATTCTTGTTGTTGAGGAGTTGCATCTATAGTTATAGCACTTACATTTTGACAAGTAACAAATGCCAAGATTACAATCAACAGTAAATAAATTAGTTTTTTCACTACTGGTTATCAATTCTTAGTGAATTAATTACTTTGGCAAAAAATCATTCATAAGAAGATCCAATTAAATAAATAATGAACAAGTACAGATTGAATACTTGAACGTAAGACTTTATGAGATATTTACATCTGTTGAAGGAGAGGGAATTTTGTATGGCACAAAGACTCTCTTTGTAAGATTAGCAGGCTGTCCTTTCAAGTGTTTTTACTGTGATACAAAAGAGGCACTTCCAATGAATTCTGGAAAAGAATATTCCATTAGTGAAGCAAAAGAAATAATCAAAAAGAATCTCAAGAAAAATACCTACAAAGTCAATTTTACTGGTGGAGATCCACTCGCTCAGTCAAAAGCCGTTGCAGAATTAGCAAAGTTTGTTCAAAGCAAAAAAATTCCTACCTATCTAGAATCATCTTGTTATGATTCATCAAAGTTTGCACAAGTTCTTCCGTACATTAATTTTATAAAAATTGAATTTAAAACTCCAGAATCAGGTTTTGTTGATTCAAAACATTATTCCAAACTTTTAGAAAATGAACTTGAATGCCTGAGACTTGCCAAAAAATCAAAGAAAACAACATACATCAAAGTGGTAGTAAGTTCTAAGACCCAATTGAACTCATTCAAGAAACTTCTTAGACAGATATTCAAAATAATAACGAAAACCGAGCTTGCAGGATTTATAATACAGCCTACGTATGGTATTTCAGAGCCTAGTTTGAAACAACTATTCAGCTTTTATGATTCAGTTTATGAATATGATGATCAAGTTAGAATAGTACCACAGCTTCATAAATTCATAGGTGCACCTTGATGAATAAAGAAAGAATAAAGCGATTAATTCGAGAGATAATTGCAGAGATAGGAGAAGATCCAACAAGAGAAGGTCTAGTTGATACTCCAAGCAGAATTGCAGATATGTATGAAGAGTTATTCAAGGGATATGAAGGAGAATCTGAACTATCAGTAAAGTTTTCTGAGGACTCTGACATTGTAATTGCAAAAGATATTCAATTTTATTCCATGTGTGAACATCACATGTTGCCATTCTATGGGAAAATTAGTATAGCATATGCACCAGATGGCAAAGTATTTGGAATATCTAAATTGGTTCGTCTTGTTGAAAAATATTCTGCTAGATTACAAATACAAGAACGAATTACAAAGAATATAGCTGATGAACTATATTCAGAAGGAGTCAAAGGCGTAGTCGTCATTGCAGAAGGTGAACATCTATGTATGAAAATGCGAGGAGTACGCAATGATGCCATAGTGACTACAATAGCGTCTAGAGGAGTTTATGATAAAAAGGAAGCAAGATCAGATGTTCTGAATTTGATATACAGTGGGAAATCTAAACCAAATATTGGTTAATCTAAAAAATTAAATAATAACAGTTAATGCAGAACTATTGTGGGAGCACACAATAACATACACGTTCCAAAAGAATCTTGGCCTGCTTTTATGTGGTATGCAATAGAATTTTTTATTGTATTGGGTGCTGGATTGGGAATATCTCTTAATTCAATGGATTTCTTTAAGAAAATTGGTTTTAATGATTCCATGACGATCTGGGCTTTTTGGGGAATTATCGGTGTAGTGTTTCTAGCCTATTATCTAATTGTAAGACCGCTAATATTGAGAAGACCCATTTTATCTAAAATTTAGATATACCTAGTTTTGTCCACAATCTTAGATTTAAGAAATGCCAGTTTTCTGTTGTTGCATGACTCACATTTTCCACAATGGATCTTGCCATTTCCATAGCAACTCCAACTTTTGAAAATCTGCTCACCCAACTCTTTGTATCCTTTCTTTAGAAGATCAGTCTTGGAAATATTATCCATAAATGGACTCCAGATCTTTATTTTCTTTCTGAGGTCTAGGTTTATCCCATCGATTTCACCCTCGTTTAAAGCCTTTGTAAGCAATTTCGTAAATGCTGGTCTACAATCAGGATATTTCATGTCTCCAGTATGAGCACCATAGATAACAATATCAGCTTGCTTCGAAAATGCCCAAGCAGAGGCAATACTAAGAAAAATGGCATTTCTAATTGGGGCAACTATGGAATAATCAAATTTTGAAGGAATTGTTATTTTGGAATTAGTTAGAGCATTTGTGTTTTCATATAGATCTTTCATAAATTTTATGTCTACTATCTTATGTTCTCTAAATTTTAATAATTTTGAAAACTGTTGTGCAACTTTTACTTCTTTACTTGCCTTTTGACCGTAAGAAAAAGTTATTCCATAAAGATCATATTGTTTTCGAAGATAGGCTGCAGTACATACTGAATCTAAACCTCCGCTAAATATTATGATAGCTTTCAATTTGAAAGCAGTTCCATCATACCAAATAAAATGCTTGACTAGGCAATAGAGAGCAATACGGCCCCTGACAAAATCATAACAGATCCAGTGATGACTCTGAGTATATTGCGTTTATTCGATATTTCCCTAAAATACAAGATTCCCCAGGATACGGCAAAAAGCGTAGCTGTTTGAGAAATAGGATATGCCACAGTAATTCCTATTGATGCTATGGCTATCAAGACAAACAAACTACCGACATTGAATAAACTTCCTGAGATTACTCCTGCTATGATCTCTTTCTTAATCCATCTTCGTGATAAAAATAGTAGCGGTATTCCTATTGCAAAAATTGACAAGCTAGATGAAAAGAATCCTGATTGGAGTGTATGTGTTGCCTGCATTGGTATGACATAAGAACCTCCTATGATGCCAGATGCTGCAGCTATAAAGTATCCTTTTCGTTGGATAGTTGAGGTCTTTGTGGCGCTTGTAATAAATGGTAAACCAGCTAATAGTAACCCAATTGCTCCAATTGCTAATGTCATATAGCTAAACTTTTCTCCAAAGAATAAAATTCCCCAGAGAAATGAAACTAGAATACTAAAACCTGCAAGAAACGGAGAGGTTCTTGAAAGTCCTATTAATCTGACTGAATAAAGTGCAAGAATGTTTCCTGCAGTCCATATTGCGCCGCTGAGAAGACCGCTGGGTACAATTTCAAATCCCCAGAAAAAACTAATTGGTATTGCAAAAAGAATAACTCCTATTCCTGTAGATCCTTGAAGTTGACAAATGTTTGCAACATTAACCTTCCTGACTGGAACAAAGAAAGTGCCCCAGCAAACAGCTGAACCTATAGATGAGACCAACCCAAATGGATTCAAATATATTTTCACTGTGAGTGGCAATATAACTCGGTTTCTATCTCAAACGTGGTTTCTAAAGTTTAATTTCTGCCAAAATATTTTTCTTATATGGCCTATCTGAAAGTTGAACGAGAAGAAGAAATTGTTCAAATTACGATAAACAGACAAGACAAACTAAATGCAATGAATTTGGATATCATGAATGAATTTATCTCTCTACTTGATAACTTAGAAAAAGATTCTTCAAAAGTCATTATTATCACTGGTGATGGTCCAAAAGCTTTCTCAGCTGGTGCAGATATTGAATACATGAGTAGCATTGGACCAACAGAGGCAGAAAAATATGCACTGCGTGGACACGAAGTTTTGAACAGGATTGAAAAATTAGAAAAACCTGTCATTGCAGCAGTAAATGGATATGCTTTGGGGGGAGGATGTGAACTTGCACTTGCTTGTGATATCAGATTTGCGTCGCCTAACGCACAACTTGGTCAACCAGAGGTCACACTAGGAATTTGTCCAGGATGGGGAGGAACACAAAGACTATTGAGAATTGTGGGTCCATCTAGGGCTAAAGATCTCATATTTTCTGGTAGGAAAATTACTGCAGAAGAAGCATTTTCAATGGGCTTGGTAAATAAAATAATCTCTTCCGAAAGTTTACTTTCTGAAACTAGAGCCTATGCAAAAACAATATCTAAAAACAGTAACTTTGCAATAGGGATTTCTAAGATGCTTGTAAACAGAGGAACTGATACTAATCTTGATACTGGATTGAAACTTGAAATTTATTCATGGGCCGTATGTTTCTCAACCAAAGATAGGGAAGAAAGAATGCGTAAATTTCTTGAAAAGAAATAGAGTGTTATAAAACAAAAGCACCTTTACTTGGCCTACAAATTACTGTGACACATTTTATATCAGCTGACGCAAATCCTTTTTCCATTGCTTTACAGATCTTCTTGTGGTCTGCAAATTTTGATGTAAATGAAATTACTGATGGACCCGCACCACTTATTGTCACACCTAATGCACCAGCTTGCAGTGCATTTGTTTTAACCTTATCAAAACCTGGAATCAAATGCTTTCTTGCGGGTTCTACAATTATGTCTTTTATTGAATGACCTATCAATTCTACATCTTTCTTGATAAATCCTGCAGTTATTGCAGATGCATTAGCAAGATTCTTTACATAATCCGATAATTTCACTTGTTGAGGAAGTACTCCTCTAGACACTTCTGTCTTTTTTTTTGGAACACTAATTTTTGGTATGGCTACACATAAAACCAAATCCTTTGGAGGATCAATTTTTATCACATCAAACGGATCTGTTCTCACTATTACAAATCCTCCTAGAACTGATGCACTAACATTGTCATAATGAATAGATCCAGCACTGGCTCTTTCTCCAATTCCTGCAAATTCTACAAGCGTATTTTGGTCAAGATCAAGATCGAATAACGCATTAAAGGCAACCGCCGCAGCTGCAGCAGATGCCGCACTACTACCCATTCCAAATCCTGCCGGAACTCCTTTCTTGATTTTAATTAAAAGCCCCTCTTTTATCTTGAATTTTTTTGACATTTCCTTAACTACTAGACCTGCTGAATTTTTTTCTAGTTCAATAGGAACAGAATCTAAACTCTCAATAACTATTTCATTTCCTTGTTTTGTTATCTGAATTTCATCATAATATGCATCAAGGGCTAATCCAAACACATCAAAACCGGGACCCAAGTTAGCTGTAGAGCTAGGAGCCCTTGCAACTACACTCTTCATTAATCTTCTACCTCTTCACCCAGATTGAGTACACGACTTAGTGCAGCTTGAAGATTGGCCATCCCATCTCCAGTCACATTAGAAATTGGAATTGTACCCTGAGCAAACCCGCCTAAATTTAAGCTTCTTAGAATATTGATTGCCAGAGTATAATTTTCACCATCAGAATGTTTTGCAAGAGCATCTTCTAGGCTTGCCATGTTTGTTGACCATTTTAGTATGTCTTTAATCTTATCTTCAATAAGATCTATTTTTGTTAGAACATTTATCTGTGATATGCCAAGTCTTAATTTTACTGAAGTAGAGAGTAATGCAATTGAGACAAAATTGCTAGGCGATGTCATCAGCGATCCATCATGCAAAAATATTGATGTTTTTTCTTCGACATTCAAGTTTTGTATAATAAATGGTCCGCTTGCTCTATAAGCAAACAACTCAATTTGACCAGGCGTATCTACTATAAGATAATCTGGATTTACATTGTCTATCTCATTTTGCAGATCATCTATTTTTGATGCTATGAGATCATTTGCCATGATCATGGATCCATTAGGACCAAGATCATATTGTTTCATGATCTGTACTATATCGATGTAGTCCCTAACGTCAATGTCACACGTATATGGTAGATTCTCTACACCTGGATCTAGATTCAACATTCCAACAAAAGCGCCATTTCTAGAATAATAATCAAGAATTTTGGAAGCTAACAAAGACTTGCCTGCTCCTGCAGTTCCAACTAAGAAAATCGCCTTCATTTTTCTGATAATTTATTTTATGTTGAGCTTATATTTCCATCCATGAGTAAAGCAGGCAATGAATTGGAAACTCCTTGCCATCCCTGTTAGTATAATTCCATTTCTTATCATTGCAGCCACATTTAATGTAAGTTTTGAGAATATTCTTGCAATAGGAGTCCTACCTTTTATGGGTGCCTCAATAGCTATGGCTGGTAAATTATTTACTCAAGGACTAAAATTCAATTATCTTGTAAAAAAATTCTTGGGTCCTGTGGACGTAAATTGGAGGACAATTTCTGTAAGAATAGGCAGTGAATTTGTAACATCTACCACTCCATCTTTTGTTGGTGGTGAATTGGTTAGAATAATGTGGTTGGGCAAAAAGGGTGTTCCAATTGGAAAAGCATCTTGGGTAACAATAATAGAAATTGTAACCGAAGTATTAGTTTCTGGAATATTTGCAATTGCAGCTGCAGTAATCTCATTTGCATATGGTGCTTATGCTATAGGAATAACCATACTTGCAATTAGCATTCCTATAACAGGACTCTGGTCTACTCTATTCTTTTTGTCATCAAAAAGAACGTTTCAGATACCTGGCTGGGCTTCCAGGATTGCTACAAAAGTAGGAAAAGAGCGTTCACTAAAGTATATTGATAAAACCAATATCTGGATGAAAGAAATTTGTGATATGAGTAGGCAGACTCTACATACCAAAGAGATCAAAAAAGCATTTACAGTTTCGATAATAATTTCTATATTCACATGGTCACTTTACGGTCTTTCTTTTATGATAATTGCAAATGGAGCAGGTTATGTGATAGACTTTTTCCATTCTCTTATGGCAACAATGGCGTCTATTGCAGTTGGTAATCTACCAATTACTATTGGTGGTTCTGGCCTAACCGAATTTTCGATTTGGGCATATCTGGGACATTTGAATAGCTTGACATTTGAGGCTGCCAAGAACAGTCTTCAATGGAACATTGTGATCGGATGGAGAATAGCTACTTATCATGTTGGCCTCGTGATAAGCTGGCTCTTTCTTATGAAAGTAGTCTATCCAAGCATAAAGAAAGCTAAGACTGTATAGAAAGTGCTTTATTTTCAGACCTTTAATTTTTAATTATTGGATTATTCTGGCAAAGTAGTTGTTATTACCGGCGCATCAAGTGGGATCGGAGAACAGTCAGCTGAAGAATTTGCAAAACTGCACGCTGATGTAGTACTTGTATCTAGAAATGAGAAAAAATTACAGGAAATAGCTACAAAGTTATCAAAATACCAAATTGAAGCTTTTGTTTATGCCTGTGATGTATCTAACAAAGATCATGTAGATAAAATGGGAAAAACTATAATTGAAAAATTTGGTAAAATAGATGTACTTGTGAATAATGCTGGTTTTGGTATATACAATACTGTAGAAAAAACAAAAGTTGATGAAATGGAATCACAAATGTCCACAAATTTTCTTGGAATGATGTATTGTACAAAGACATTTTTGCAGACAATGTTAGAGCAAAGATCTGGGCATATTGTTAACGTAGCATCTGTAGCAGGAAGCATTGGAATTCCAGGAATGGCGTCTTACTGTGCATCAAAATTTGCTATGCTGGGATTCTCTGAATCATTATTTCATGAATTAAAGGGCACTGGAGTAGGAATAACTGTAGTGAGTCCAATAATGGTGAGAACTAATTTCTTTAATCATGAATCTTTTGGTAAAATGCCACGATATTCAGCTACATCACTTGATTCAAAGGCAGTGGCAAGTGCAGTAGTCAGAGCTGCATCATCACCTAGGCTTGAGATTGTAGTTCCACAATTTGTAAGATTTGTAATATGGTTCAAGCAAACTTTTCCATATTTGATAAATCCACTAGTGGGTGAAATCTTTAGAAAATCATTGAAATCTAATCCAGATTAAAAAGAATAATCTATTCTTCTTCAGACTCTTCTTCCCCTGAAGAATCCGAGTCTACATCCATTAGTTCAAGTTTTGCAAGTTCAAACTGATAAATGGCATCCATATCAATTTCCATTTCCTTTTTCAGAAATTCTATAACTTTCTTACTTAAAGGGGCCTTTGACGAATTTATTGTAAATTCATAAACGACTCCTTTCATGAGGTCTGAAGGCTTTACTTTCTTTGGTAGATTCATTCCTTCTATTATCTTTCTTCCATCTTCAATAGCCTCATAAAGTTGAGAATCAATTTTCATATCTTTTTCATAAATCTCAAGTATGTAACCAGTTCTTATAACGGATTCTGGCTTGCCAAACTTGGCGTCCTTTATCTCATCTTGTACCCATTTTGGAATTTCTTTTTCTTTTCCCATTATAATTCACCCTGACTAACCCTGTTTTTCTTTCTTACTTGTTGTCCACCAATCGCGATATTCGTCATGTTTGTCCTCACGTGTTTTTTCTCGTTTATTCAATCTGTACCTGATATCACTTACTTGTTCCCTGGTTGCAAACAAACCACACTTTTTGCAAATGAAGTGTTTTGTGTTAGCGTCAAATTTCATTTCTACTACCACTTCTTTAGCTGCACATTCGGGACATTCAGTCAACGACGGCGATCATCAAAGTTATCCATAAAAGCTTTTGGTCAGTTTCTGGTACGCGGTCTATGTCTTCATCCCTAAAAGGTCAGTTCGCCCATCTAAAATGCCGCGTAC
>JAGWGU010000036.1 GCA_028867275.1 Nitrososphaerota archaeon | reverse complement strand
AATGCATGCGTACTTGACAATTTTCCACTTCCTGCAATTCTGTCACTTAGCAAAGTCCAGATGCTTCCAAGAACACAGAATATTACACCATACTCAATTGCTCTTGGGTCAGACAACATTGGAATCCACATGTTTGTTGGCACAAATGCAAGAAACATTGCAAGTGGCTGCAAAAGACACACTATCCACGCAGTCTTTAGCTTGGCCCCAAGAACTGATGTAAATATTGCAATACGAAAACTTGCAAACAAGAGCATCCCTTCTGTTATGTAAATTGGCAACAGTGTAGGTTTTGAAAACACATAAGCAGAAAGAATTCCACACAAAATAGTTGCAAGCCATAAAAGATTTCCAAATGCAGACATGTGGATTGATTTTGAATAATCAGTCCTGAGAATTTTAGGGTCAAGGAATTGGGTTACCACAAGTGCTGCAACTATAGATACTATTGCAAATGGCAAGTTGTCAGTTGACTTGAAATAATTAATGTACGATACTGCAGCTATCACACATGCAACTGCAATAGATATTGCAAGTGAGACATAGTGCGATGTTGGAGTAAATGTTGTTAGAGTATACCTCTTGTGAATACGTGATACGTCGTCTGAGCTTTCCGTCATGGCGAGAAGAAGAACTTTAGAATCCACGAAATTCCAATCAAAGATGCCGGTATTGCTACCACCACCTCTGGTTTTAACTTGTAACCCTTTGTCTCATCCTCGAAGAATCTTAGCAGTCCTGCGCTTGATGCCGGCAGTGGTGCAGATTTTTTGCTGCTCATAATGTTTCTGCTTCTAGGATCTTTAAATAAATACCTTTTTGTGCCTAGCGCGTACCAAGTTTCTCTTTAATTGCAAGTATCTCATTCATTGTTTGCAAGATCTGTTTTTGTTTTGCAAAATCCTTCTCCTTTTGCAGATCCACTGTTAGATCCCTTAACTTTTGATCCAGGTTATCAATAACAGAATCACCAGGTTTTTCTGTTTTTTTCAGTACAGATTCTACCCTCTCTTCTTTTGCTTCTTTTCCACAGCTGACACATAGTGCACTACCATTTTTCATCACTCGAACACCTTTGCAGTATGGACAAGGATCACTTACAAGTGTGGCCCCACTTAGCAACATTTCAACTGCTTTCTTTGTCAGATCTTTTGACACAGAAATGATGTATCCAATCAAATAAAAAAACATAGAGGGATAAACAAGGCTTAATAGTAGGATCGCGACTTTTTATTTCGAATGGCGGTAATCTGCAACACTTGCGGACTTCCTAATGATTTATGCGCCTGTGGCGAACTTGAAAAAGATCAAACACAGATTGTTGTTAGAATTGAAGAGCGACGTTTCAAAAAGAAAGGAACAATGATCGAGGGAATAAATCCAAAGATGAATGATCTAGGAAAAGTTGTAAAAGAGCTTAAAGCTCGCTATGCTTGCGGTGGCACTGTAAAAGAGGGCTACATATTTCTTCAAGGAGATCATAGAGATACAATAAAGACAACGCTTGTTAAGCTTGGATTTCCAGAAGCTAGTATCGAAGTTCATTGAAATCAAGTTTGGAAACATTAGATAAAATCATAAAAGCTCTTTTCATTCCATATTCAGGACTTTTATCAGTAATATTTGGAGTAATGATACTTTCATTTCCAATTGGCCTTTATGTCATGTACAATTCAGACATTGGAAAAGAGATCAACTACCAGTATCCAATCAATGGTCTTGACTTGTTTTTGGGCGGAATTGGCTACAAGTTACCATTCTCTTTTGAGATGGGCGACGCATTTATCATAGCATGGACAATTTTTCTGATGCTGTTTACAATTTCATATTTTGGCCCAGAGGACTCACTTCTCAAGACACTCTCAAATACAATGTCAAGAGGATGGCATAGTTTTCGTGGCAATGCCATGGCAAACATGATGGCATGGTTTTCAATCTTGATTTTATTTTCTGTAATAATTGAGACAGTACAACAAAGCTTTGGAATAAAGATCGAGTCTCCCACTTCAGACAATGATCTTATTCGTTTCTTTCAGCTCGGCATGGCTCCCTTGACAGAGGAGACAGGATTTCGAGTACTCTTGATTGGCATTCCATTGTTTCTCATGTATTCACACAGCGCATCATTGAAGACATTTTTCAAGTCTCTGTGGAGACCTGCAAAATATCTTGGCATCTCAGATTACAGAAAACCAATGATACTAATCATAACAATTGGATTGCTTTTTGGCGTATCACATATCATTTCAGGTACACCATGGAGTCCAGGAAAAGTAACACAGGCAACAATGGCTGGAATAATAATTGGATGGGTCTATGTAAGATATGGACTTGGTCCAGCGATTTTAATCCACTGGGCCACAAACTACTTTTTGTTTTCATACTTGTTTTTCATTTCAAGCCTTGGTCAGAGTGCAACAATTACTGATTCATCAAATCCATTTTCAAACACACTTGAGATAATACTTGTAGGTACCGGAATAATTGCAATAACAATCAAGATTTTAGAGTATGTAAAAATAAGAAAGATAGCTACAAGACAAAACTTGTAGAATCAAGTATTTTTTTGAGCGAGTTTGCAACTTCAGTGTCGGAAAACGACAAGATGAACCTAAGGTCGGATTGGTCATCAATATCAAGCATCATTCTTCTAATCAGCACAAGTGCAGAGCTTGCACTTCGTTTTTCGGCAGTGCTCAGATGTATCTTGTAGCTGTCTTCATCATAATGAGTCTCCATCACACCCACCGGAGTTCGGAAAAGTGCATTTGTTCCATCAAACTTTCTTGATGGTACCACCAGTACACACCTGTCAGATGTTTTCATCTGGTACAGCGTTTGTATGTCTTCAGGTTCCATCAGCGGAATGTCTTGTGGAAATACCATCGTACCATCAAATCTCTCTTGTCCAAAGTACTTGTCTGCAAGCAAGACTGCGCTGTTTACGCCCTGCTCAGACTCGTCATAGATTCCAAGTGCTCCAAACTTTTTCCCAATGTCCAATGCATCTTCGTCTTTGCTTACAAGAACTGTTTTTTGGATTACATCAGACTTGGATACAGTCTTCAAGACAGATTCCAGCATTAGTCTGCAAATTTGTTCTGTTGTTTCAGGCGGCAGCCCAAGACGAGTCTTGGCTCTTGAAAAAGTTTTTACCGGAATTATTGCGCCAGTGCGCAAGCTAGACATGTACTTGTTTTAGAATAAAGGATGCAAGTGCTTCTTCATCCTTTTTATCTTTCATTCGGATTTTAGTCTCGTAAACTTTCATGTCCAAATTTTCTATTTTTCTTGTTAGCAATCTATCCGAAGTATCAATTACCATGTGGGATGCAACTTCAGAATACATCTTTGCAAGACCATAAACAGAGACTTCCATGCCAGCAGCCTCCATGTACTTTGTTGCAGGACCGCTAATTGCAGTGTTTCCTATGATTGGACTTACAACTACAACCTTTTTCTTTGACTTGGAAAGCTCCTTTCGTATTCCCTTGATTGATAAAATTGGCCCAATGCTAGTCAGAGGATTTCCTGGTGCAATTATCACCAACTTGGAATCATGTATTGCATTTACTGCAGCAGGGTTTGCACGTGCCTTGTCAGCACCCACATATTTTATCCCATCAACTTTGTCTTGTCCCTTGTGCTTTACCCAGTATTCCTGAAGATGAAGATCTCCTTTGGTTGTCACAATTCTTGTCTCTACGCTGTTATCAGTAACTGGTATAATTTTTGTATCAATTGCAAATTTCTGGCACATCCACTCTGTAATATCAGACAAGTTCTTCCCATTCTTGAGCATGTTGGTTCTCAAGAGATGAATTGCGGCGTCTCTATCACCAATGTTAAACCAAGTCTCTTCTCCAAGCATCTCCATTTGACGTAAAAATCCATAGGTATCCTTCTTTATTCCCCAGCCCTTGTCAGTGTCCAAAATATCTGCAAGTCCGTAGAGAATTGTATCAATATCTGGACAGATGTACAGTCCATACAACCAATAGTTGTCACCAACATTTGATATTACAGAAATATCTCGAGTTTGAGTCGCTATACCGCGTACCAATTTAACAGAACCAGTTCCACCTGCTAGAATCGTAATCATTTTCTTATTTACCCCGTGAAGTTAGTAACATGTACCAACTAAATATTACTCTTGCCAATGCATATCATAAAAATTATCAATTGCCAAAAGTAATGCTAAGATTTATTACTATCCTGAAGAAGATTTAGTTTTGTGACTAAGAGACTTCTTTTAGCATCAGCCATTTTGAGTTTGTTAGTTGTCGGCACAGTTGCTCCCATCTTTGCAACTGTTGATTTTAACGCATATTTACCAATTGAAGGAACTCCAATTACACCAGATTTCAAGTTTACAAAAAACGTTGCAATTGATTATTCAAACGGTGGAAAACTAAAGGATCTTTTGAACGGCAAGAACATAACGTTATCATTTTCTGACACTTCTGACAAAAATCCAAGCGTCAAGGCATTCATGGAGAGCATAAACACAGAGTTTGCAACAGATAGAAAAACCACTGCAATAATTTCAAATTTGACAGTAAATTATCAAGTTCAGGTAAACGGTGACGACAAGGGAGCTACCATTGATTACAAGATAGATCTAATCCCAGTGTTGAAGGGATATGTCTTGAGCAAGGGCGGAGGAAATGTGCCTACAGTGTTTGACATATCATGGATGGGCTTCAAGATGACAAACCCAGTAGTAATTTCAACTTCAAATCTTGGTGACTTGGACATTAATTCACCTATTGGAATAATAAAGAACCAATTACCAGATATATACAACATATTGAAAGGAACTGCGGCAGAGAGCCCCCTGAGTGGAAACTTGATGGATGCAAGTGCACTAGTAGCATATCCAATCGAAAAATGGAATAGCCTTTTTGACCCATCATATACAGTTGCAGACTCTGCAGGACTTGGTTATGGCGGAAAGAAAGTTGCAGTAACAGCATTCGCCTATGGACAGAGTGATATCTACCAAGGATCATTAAAAGCCCAAAATATAGACGTGGACTTTACAACAGATGCAAAATATCACATGACAATAGTCGAGAGAGCAAGCTCTGGCACATTAGATGTAGATGGACATGCAAATGGATATGAAGTTCAAGGAGACCCAGCCATTTCAACAACATTACAAACATCTACAACCGGAGGCGGTACAACTGCTCAAGGCCTTTCAACAATGACAATTTATGTAATGGCAGGATTTGCGGCAGTAATTGCAGTAGGAGTTTTCTGGTTTAGCAATAGAAAAATGAAAGCAGCTATGAAGAGAGGTGTAGACACCAGTCCACCCCCAACATACCAGTATGAAGAAAGAAAACACTGGGCAGACAAATTCGACGAAGAAAAGAAATAAAGTATTTTTAAAATTCATTTCAAAAATAAAGTGCGCGCCAGCCGTAACCCTCCTTCTGTTTTCACGATATTTCGCTATGCGGCCTACCTAAACAAAGTGCAGCGCTTATTGTTTGATTTGGCCTTTCTCCGCGTGGGACAGATTTTTCATTCCAGTACTGGAAACCTCAGGCTTTACACCATCACAGTACGCCAGGTCGGATTTTTTTCTGTGCTGTTGCCAATCATCTCTGATTATCCGTCTCCGGATCACACTTGCTGCATGGAGGGAGGAGTTTCCTCTGCCGTGGCAGTGATCGTTCACCGGCTCGCACTAGATACCTAAGCCAAGATTAGCTATTTTAGCATTGAGAACAAGATAAAGTTCAATCCTCAGATACCATGTATGATATATTTATCAAAAATTCATTGCCAATCAGACAAGATCTACAAGTAGAGATTTATTCGACCATTCAGTCCTCACGATAGATACCCCCATGGAACACGATTCGCATGCAGGGCTTGTTCGAAGCCTCTCATTGCTTGACATAACAATGATCGGTATTGCCTCCATGATTGGAGGTTCCATCTTCAATCTAGTAGGCCCTGCAATGCACGAGGGAGGTCCATCTCTTTTAATAGTCTTCCTTGCAAGCGGAGTAATCAGTTTCTTCACAGCCCTGACATATGCCGAGCTGGGCTCGGCGTTTCCAGAAGCTGGGGGAGGTTACAGATGGGTAAAAGAAGGCCTTCCAAGACCAAATGCGTTCATCAGTGGTTGGATAG
Source organism: Nitrososphaerota archaeon (assembly GCA_028867275.1). Lineage (GTDB taxonomy): Archaea > Thermoproteota > Nitrososphaeria > Nitrososphaerales > Nitrosopumilaceae > Nitrosotalea. Next base: position 10,174 of record JAGWGU010000036.1, on the reverse strand, counting down.
CATGGTTTGCCCACATGATAGCAGGTAGCTTGTATGCAGTGTCGATTGGAGACTTTTTTGGTAGCATATTGACAAGTGTTGGGGCTGCTGCACAATACGGCGGAATCCCGATAGAAAAAATTATCGCAATAGTCTCCATAATACTTTTCACATATGTAAACTATAGAGGAGTTTCTCTTACTGGAAAAATTGGAAATGGTCTTACCCTTACGCAGATAATAATCATCATAGTTCTCATATCATCTGGAATTTATGCAATGAGTTTTGTTAATCACGATTGGGCAGCAAACTTTCAACATTTTGTTCCAAAAGGAATGACGGGTTTTATCCTGGCAATGGGAATCACGTTTATCGCTTTTGAAGGCTATGAGATAATTGTTCAAGCAGGAGAAGAAGTAAAAAATCCAAAGAAAAGTATTCCAAGAGCAATTTTCATCACCCTCGGAATAGTAACTGCACTTTACATAGTGTTTACTTTTGTTTTCATCGGCGGACTTGATTCTTCAAAGATTGGAAAAGAAGCATGGCAATTCATTGGGGACAATAAAGACGTGGGAATTGCAAAGGCAGCAGAATATCTCATCCCCTATGGAACAACACTTGTCTTTGTAGGAGGACTTGTTTCAAGTGTTGCGGCACTTAGTGCAACTACCTTTTCATCAAGTCGTGTATCTTTTGCAATGGGAAGACAGTACAATCTGCCATACATCTTTAGCTCCATTCATTCAAAATATCATACACCACACTTTGCAATAATTGCGTCAGGGTTTATCATGTTGATAATGGCATCATGGCTACCACTTGAACAGATTGCGCTAGTAGCTGGTGTCATGTTCCTATTTCTTTTCACACAGGTAAACTGGGCAGGAATTAACATCAGAAGGTTGTATGGGCACAAACTTGATTATGGATTTAAAATTCCGCTATTTCCCCTCATGCCAATCATAGGAATAATCTGCAAGGCAGGACTTGCAATCTTTTTGCTAGTATACAACCCACTTAGCTGGGTGATTGCAATCATCTGGATATTGATCGGATTTTCGGTTTACAAGTTGTACATATCAAAAAAAGAGATAGAGCATTATGCACCTCTTGTTGCAAACATAGGCCCTGCAGAAAGAAAGGGTTATCGCATAATGGTGGTCTTTAACAAAAAAACAATCGAAAAGCTAGTCAAGATTGCATCTGCCATTTCAAAGGACAAGGATGGAGAGATCTCGCTTTTGAATGTAGCAACAATTCCTCTTCAGATCCCACTTTCAATGGGCCACAGGTTTGCAGAGCCAATCATGAAGACATTTGATGAGCTGAAAAATATGCCTGGCTTTTCTGACCACAGGTATTTGGTCAGACTGTCGCATGACAACACCGAGGCAATTCTTGCAACCACAGAAGAGCAAGGGATCAACCTACTCATCATGGATTTCTTTGATCTCAAAAACAACAGAAAATTGCTTTCACTTGCAACATGTGACATACTTGGTGTAAACATCAAAAAAGAATTTGAAAAAGAGATGGGCAATGTAGTGGTGTCATATGACAAGGGAAGGCACTCTGATTTGGGAATCGAAATTGCACATGCATTTTCAAATGTGATTGGAAGCAAGATACGAATCATACGCGGCGTAGTAGAATCCCCAGAAGAAGAGCGAGACATTTTGAGCAGAATCAATGAAAAAATGTTTGACCTTGATCTTCGAAAGATACCAGTGGAAAGAGTATACCCAACAAGTTCTGAAATTACAAAAGACATACTTGAGAACCTCAACAAGTACCCAGAGATCGTAATTGTCGGGGCAGGAAACCAATCAGAGCAGGCATTCAGTCCAAGAACTATGGAGCTTGTCGAAAAATCTCGATACAGTGTTTTTGTAGTAAGGGATTCTAGATTTTCAAACATCAAGGCAAGATACTTTTGGCAAATGATAGCTCCAAGATTAAAGGAAAACAGGCTAGTCTACAAGATCTATCGCAGCCTCTACAGATTCAGGCCAGTCAAAAAGATTCCCTCCGACGAAGAATACTTTGGGTCAAAGATTTAGAGTCATTGTTCAAGACAATATTCTTGTGATATTTTCACAACATCATCTGTTGTTTTTGCATTTACATAATCCTGCAGCAGATATTGATTCAGATCAAAAAATGTATGACCCCACTTGAACTTGCCAATTACCGAGTCGGCAAGTTCCTTATAGTCCATAATATACAGAGCACCAGCTATTGCTTCTGCAGTTGTTAGCTTGCCAACCTTGGAATAGTTGACAGGATTTCCAGCAAGCAATGGTGGAAGTTTTCTTGATAGGCCTGCAAATCTTTTGAGAAACATGCCTTGTGCCAACTCCCAAGAACAATCAATTGCAGTAATGGATCCTGTCAGGTCCCTGTCATTTTTTAGGACAAACTCTTTTGCAAATGGATTTAGAATCATGTCTTTTCCAGTCAGGTGCTTGACGCGTTTTGCAATTCCAAATTTTACAAGCTTGGCAGCAGTACACTTTGACGGGTCGTCTTGTTCAAACATTAACACCTGGATTTTCATCATACCAACAAAAGATGTGTCAACAATAAATTGCTTGAGATTATAAAATTATTTGGTGGTATATGTGACCTGATAATAGAATCTAGTCACTTGATCTTTTTTGATTACTTCAACACCCCACTGTCCATCAGGGATTACATCACCAGTGTGTGCAGGTATGATGCTGAACTGTACTAGTCGTACTCCTGTTCCAGAGTATCCAACAAGATAGTCCATTCCATCTATTGTAACTGTCTGATACATTCCAGACCTGACAGTAGACATGGTTATCTTGCACCCTGGGTCCTGCCCAATTATGCACGTACCATCCTGTGAGCTCACCTTGATGCTTACAGAGTTTACATCACCCGGGTTTACCCTGAGAAGGCCATCAAGTTCTCTTGGATAATATGTTGTATTTCCAAGGGATTTAGAGTTCAGATTTATTGGGATAACAGATTCGGAGAGATGGCCAGTTTTTTCAACAAACATGTTAGCCGATTTAGAGGGCTTTTGAGTTGGCCCTATCGTATAAGGAATATTTGTTGGCGGAGAAGTTGGATGAGAAATTTGAGTGATATTGGTCTCATTTAGAGTTGGAATTATTTTTGCTGGCAGTTGATTTACTACGCTAAAGTATGCATTGTACGACCCAAATGGCACCTGTGCAACAATAGTATAATTTCCAACTTGAGCATTGCTTGGGATCTTGTAATCATAGCTAAATGAACCATACTGATCAAATGGCACCGTAGCTTGTGGTAGCAGATTTCCTTTCTTTGACATTACCTGACCCTCGCTGATTACAGTATCACCTACAAGGCCAAATGCAAGATCCACATTATTTATAGAAATGATGTAGCTCGTCCTTCCAGTTACAAGAACAGTTTGCCCTGGGAGATACTTGTCAGTATCAGTAGTCATAAAGAGCTGTAACTTGGTAGAACTTGTTGCAAATAAATCAGTCACGTTAAATGACGATATCACTTTGTTTGTAAGATATTGAGCATAAATCTTGTAGGTCCCAGTCTTCCATATGCCGGTGTGGAATGGCACAGTAACATAATACTGGCCTCCTGGGTTGACATTTGCACTGCCACGGTATATCTGCTGTCCATCACTTGAATAAATCAAAATTTGTACTGCCGTGTTGGTATCTTGAGATGCAGCATTTTGTATTGGAATCACTTGTCCCCAGATCTTGGCAACATCTGTTGATAGATAGTCTGTCTTGTCAGTCATCACTACAAGTGGTGAGATGTCCTGGTTGGGCTGGGGGTTTTTAGACACCTGGAAGAACAGGTCAGAGTTTGCATTTGCTGATGTTATCTTTATTCGATATATTCCATAAACATTGATTGTCGGATCAACTACAGGAGAAGATGACCTGTCAGTTGTTACTTGGGTGCCAGGCCTTGCAGTGCTTGGTACAGTCCATGTCCATGAAAATGCTCCATTAGTTACTGGCAGTGGAGAAGATATTTGCTCGCCATCAGGTTGTATCAATGTCAACGTATAAGACGACGTACCAGTCAGGGCTGAGATCGTTCCAGTCATCCGTACAGTATCACCTACACCATAGACTTTTTTATCAGTGCTTGCCGCGATTGAACCCTGTGAGCCTGCTGCAAGTGGGTTGTATACAGTAATTGTCGCATAAGCTGTCAAACTATTGTAAGTTGCCTTGAGAGTATAGGTTCCAGGCTGATATATTCCAGATTGAATTATCTGTTGCACCTGATAGTTTCCGTTGGCATCAGGAAATGCAAAATAGGAGAGTGCTGAAGATGCTTGTACAGTGAGGTTGTTTATGAAACTGCCTGCAGATGATATTGGCAATCCTGTAGAGTTGAGTATTTGGATCTTTACACTGGCTCCGGCATTCTGGGTTGATAGTTGAATTGGATTCAATATTTTGCCAGATACTGTTATCTGGTCACCAAGAGCATATGAGCTCTTGTCTGTAACAATAGTGAACGGTGAAGAGGAAGTTGTACCCTTGTAATCTGATGGGTTTTGTACAACAACAAAGTCAGCTTCTGCAGTGCCTTGAGGTAATGAAACAACTGCACGATAATTTCCTAAACTAGATGTTCCAGCAAGGACAAATTTGTATGAAAATGTGTTATCATTTTGAAGATTCACAATTGTCAGTATGTTTACAGCATTTGGACTCACACCACGAGTTCCAGAAGTTTGAGTGCCAGAACTCCCTCCAACTGTTGTCTGGAGTATTTGCAGACTCGGGTTGATGCCAACATTTTGCAATCCCTTGAGCAGTGTGCTTCCACTTAGGGTTACTGTTTCACCTGGAGCATATGCCTGTTTGTCAGTAACCAGTGTTATTGCATTGGTTTGTGCTTGTGTTGGAATCAGTGAAAATGTAGTAAAGGCAGACGTATCTCCATAAGTTGCAGTCACTCTGTATATCCCATAAACAGGATTCACACTATCGATTAGCAATCCAGAATTGCCAGCACTTCTTTGAAACTGGTTAACAGTAGTCAGTTTTCCCTGATCATCTGGAAACAGAGTTCCCTGGTACACTATGGTATTTGTGGGATCATAGACCTTGTATTGTACCGGCGTGAGCGGAATTACATCTGAGACAGAGCCTAGTAGTACAATAGGTTGTGAAATAGTATAGTTAGAACGATCTGTGTATATGACCATTGTTGTGGGAGCAGCTTGTGTTGGAGGAACAAATGCTACAGAGCTTAATGAAAAGGTGGACGATGTTTGTGTATCACCATATGATGCAGAAATTGTGTATGTTCCTTCAGCAAATCCCAAAACTTGATCAGTTTTCACATATGTAGAAAACTTCAAATCATTTCCAGGATATAGGGAGAAGGTTTTCTTGAATCCTTGTGGTCCGGATAATACAAGATTAACAGTTTGAGGAATAGATGTGACTGCAGGATTTTTGACAATTTGTGAGACTTGGCCACCAATGTTTACAATGTCGCCAAATGTATAATTCTGCTTGTCAGTTGACACAGACATGGTAAGTGGAGTAGTTGTACTTGTTGTTGGTAGTTTGCCATTTGAAAATCCAGGAGTTCCACTCTTGTACACCCAGTCACTTGAAGAGCCAGTGTTGTAACCATCATAGATCCTTTGCCAAGTATTACCGTCTCCCATAGTATCTGTAAGAGGAATGGTTTGATCAATAACAGTACCATTTGCGCCTTTTAGCTGTATCACCGCACCAACATGTGGAAACCAGATTGGTACATAGTGATAGACAATAAATTGCTGACTCTGTATTGTTGTTCCAGTAGATATGGTATAGGCTTGTTTTAGTCCAGTGGTCGCACCAACTGTCCAACCCCCTATGTTGACAGGCGAACTGGTGGGATTGTACAGCTCAACCCATTGTGCAGGAAACTTGGTATCATCATCAGAGGGATTTACCTCTACTTCGTTTATGACAACATGGTTTGCTATCGAAACTGTTTGTCCACTTGCAGCATAGCTGTGGCCAATTATCAGCAATACAAGAATTCCGACAATAAAGTATGGGCTAGAGTATTTCATCTGTAATACCACTTCAAGTCCACGTTTGCAATTTTAGGTGTTAATTGTGGAAAAGTTGAGCTAGTTGTTAATGCCCAATATGCCCCAGTCCGCATAAACAAAAGAACCCCTACAAGCATTATAAGTAGTACGCAGAATTCATACCGGATCATACAACATATTTCTACGCAGGATCACATTTTGGGCACTTGCCTTGAGTAATTTTTGCCCCACATGTAACACAGATACCCTGACCAACATCTCTTTGAATCTGTTTTTTCCTTCGTCCAATAAACACTCGGATTGCAAAATACAATGAAATTGCAATCATTACAGAATAGATCAGATTCATGTGAGGCAGTGCCATTACACCTATCATAATAAACAAAATTCCAACAATCAAGAGAATTTCTCGTTTCTCAAATTTCATTTTAATCTAGGACTAGGATGTTTCAATAAATAGCTATTGCCAGAACTCAGAGTCACTGAATTAACAATCATTTTGTGTCATGTCTCTAACTCTTCTTCATCGCCTGGCTATCATGGTCAGTCAAAGTTAGATAATAACTAATTGCATTGGGCTCAAACATGCAACATACTGGAACCTAGGCCAGGAAATGAACTGGCATCTACGGGATCAATAGAAAAGAGAGCATAAAAGAAAAAATAGAAACATGGAACATTTTTTGAAATGCACAAATACAAGACAGTAATCATATAACCATGGTTGGACCAAAAGATGGTGGATTTGGTTTTGATGGAGCACCAAAATATTCCACATTGGAAGGCAAAAGCGCCATCTGTGTCCAGTGCCAAGCAGGCCAACACGGCAAATGTCTTGCTAAAAATAATTCAGAGACAGTTTGTGATTGTGAATTGTGTCTAATTTCTTGATCAAATGATCTAACATTCTGTATGAAATATGAAAATGGGATCGGCCGGATTTGAACCGACGACCTCAGGTACCCAAAACCCGAATCATACCAAGCTAGACCACGATCCCGATGTGTTTGCACAAAAATGTCCCCAATTTAATCTTCTCACAGTATGATGATTTTAAATAATAAACCAAATTAAGGCATAATCGTTGCAGTTACAAGATTACATCAATGCAGGAAAAATAGCATCAGAGGTAAGGGAAAATGCCAGGAGAAAAAATCATGTTGGTTCAACCCTTGAGGAGATATGCAATTCTATTGAAAAAGAAATAATGAACAAAGGAGGCAAGTGTGCATTTCCAGTCAATGTAAGTCTAAACGAGATTGCGGCACACTATACAGCAGAGCCAAATGACACGACAATAGTCAAGGATACGGATCTTTTAAAAATTGATTTGGGAGTCCAGATAAACGGTCACATTGCAGACACTGCTGTTACTGTATGTTATGATCCAAAATATGATTTCTTGGTGCAAGCAGCAGAGGCTGCGCTTAGAGAAGCCATGTCAATAATACGAGTGGGTGCAAAATCAAGCGATGTGGGAAAGACAATAGAGAACACAACAAAACAGATGGGCGGAATACCCATTGCAAACCTCAGCGGTCACTCTCTTGAACAATATACAATTCATGCAGGAAAATCTGTTCCAAACATATGGTCTATTGGTTCCTTTTCATTCCAGTCCACAGAGGCATATGCATGTGAGCCATTTGTTACCACTCCTGAGGGTTCAGGCTTTGTGCGAGAGGGAAAGATCAGGAACATTTTCTCACTTGTCACAAGAAAAAGAACAAAGGATGACGACGCCAACAAGATGATTGATTTCATATGGCAGAAATTCAACATGCTACCATTTGCATTGCGATGGTTCATTCCAGAATATGATAAAAAGACTGCAAGAGAACTGCTCGAAAGATTGATCAAAAATAAAGTTGTCAGGTCGTACCCCATACTTGTAGAGGCAAATGAGCAGAGGGTTGCACAAGCAGAGCACACATTCATCCCACAAGAAAATGGTGTTCTTGTGACTACGATTTGACAGCCTCCAAAACCTAATTCCTAGTTAAAAATAATCTTCTTTCTCCACCATTTTGCAAATACAATCATACCACTGCCTGCAATTGCAAGCCCTGCATAGACCAATATGTGACCTATGCTTTGCTGCAAAACATTTCCACAGTGACAGCCAATTGGACTACCTCCCACAGTAGCAATACAATTACACATGACATGCTCATACTGCCCATATCCAACTAGCGATACAAGCAATCCCAGTACAATGAGTACCGCACCAAATGTCTTCATGTTTGGCATGTACGGTACCACATAATTACTTAAAAGAGTATCGGATGACGTTCAGATAATTACGCCAAGACAACCTATACAATGACAAGCATTCAATTACTTGACGACTTCGCCAAAAATTTTGTCCACCATCATCTGGCCGTTTCCGCACGATGTACATTTTTCTGTCACTTTAAAGACATAGTCTCCTTCTCGGAATTTGCGTTTTGTTGTCTTGTTGCAGTTGTTGCACCGTTCTATAGTATATGGATCTAGTACCTCTTCTTTTTTCTTGAAAAGCCTCATTGCGATACCCCCAGGGTGTTTCCAACACCAATTACCAGTGCACACTGGCCTGCCTTGGTGTTGTCCTTTATGACATCATAAACCTGTAAGGATACAGTGTCAGACGAATCTGCAATCTCCTTTTTCATCAGGGTGATTGCCTCTTTGATTGACTGTTTTATCACGATTGCATAAATTGGAATATTGTGTTTTGTTGCCACTTCCTCTATCTGAAACCTTTCAGTGCCAACTCCCCCAATTGCTGCTCCAAATCCATGGGCTATAGAACCAGTGTCTTCTCCTTCTAGTTTGAGTGCAGCATCAACCATTATTATGATATCAGGCTTGTTTTCAGCAATTATTTTTTCTAATGCATCTGCAGGCCTTCCAACTGTTGCAGCTGGACCTTCTGCCTTCAAAAGGCAGAGTTTTCTTCCTTCAAACTCTTTTTCACTCACAACAGTTTCAAGTGCAACAGATTTTTTTTCTGCATCAAGCATCATTTTTCCAACAATCATCGGCCCTATTCCATCACCTATTGGTTGACCCTGCTTGAATGCAGAGACTGCAACCTTGAGCGCTTCTGCCTCCTCAAGTATGAATGGCATCATCATCTGCAATGGCAATATTAGTGGAAAGTTGTTTTGTTTCTTTGCTGTAAGGAAAAAGTGTCTTACCATCTTGTACAACATGTGTAGTGTGGTTACTGCTTCAAGAATATTGATCACCTGACTTGCCTGTACATGACTTATGTTTGGAGACAAGCTTTTTACTTGCTCACGGGTCGAGTCCTCCCTTATTCTCATGATGTGTTTTATCTTTGGCACAATGCCATTTGGGTCCATGTCAACTGGCATAATCGTAAAGTACTCAAAGTACCTATCAAGCAGAGCAGTAGGATCAGTAGATGGTTTTATAGTATTTTTCACATAAGCGATTAACTCTTTTCGTGTATCATCACGGTATGACTTGATCTTCTCGAGTCCCTTGTTGATTTCAGAGGAGGTAACTTGAAGCTGGATTCGTTGTCCATATAGCATAAAGATAAAGATCGGCAGGATCCAAATCATCCACATCAAAGGATTGGAATTGTCAGTTGAGCTGAAGAGCTTGTCCAAATTAGTACCCAAAAAATCCAATAGTAAAAAGACCCTGTTTTACTAAATTAAATCTTTCAGAGTTTTGCAGTTTTGTCATACAATAATAAAATGAAAAAACTGTCATCCGGCCTTGGGTGGACATGGCAATTTTTCCCAGCAATAACATGCCAACGCACCTATTACTTTCCCTCTTTGCCATTGTTTCTCCATTTCTGAAGATTCCCATGTGTTGTCACATGTTCCGTACAGAAATGTAAAACACCGCACTGGTCAGAAGATCAAGTCCTTACCTGATGCCCTGAGTCAAGCGAGTCTTCACTTTTGTCGGTCGGATGACTGGTATAAGTACGGCACCGAAGAATAAAAAACCTATCAATATAGTTCCTATATGTCCAAGCGAAAGATAGAGTTCAGGCACAAATGGCATTCTAAATATGCTAAAAACCACGGTACAATTTTCATGAAAGATTAAATCATTTTTTAAGCATTTGAAACACACATACCATCAATGAAGCCAAGTGACATTGGT
>JAGWGU010000035.1 GCA_028867275.1 Nitrososphaerota archaeon | reverse complement strand
GTCAAGCTACTGCTTGCACCTCGCCACCAGATTGTTTTACTTTTTCTTCGGCGGAAGCAGAGAATTTTTCCACCTTAACAACATAAGCATTTTCAGTCTGTCCTCCTCCCAACAGCTTGTCATAGCCTAGTTCAGTAAGGTTTATCAATTTCTTGCCACCTTCCTGTTTTCCAAATTTAGCATAGATATCATCCAGATCTCTTACGCTAGCCCATTTTCGGACTAGATTTGGATGTGGTGGGTGAGTAGAATCATGACCAAAATGTTTTGGATCAGTCATTAACATTCTTATGAAATGATGTTTATGCAAACCAGATTGACCAAGTCCTCCTTTATGACCACTTGCCCTATGTTGGCCTATTTGTCCCCAACCACAGTGTCTACTTCCTCGATATTTTCTTGTTTTTCTTGCTCTTGTTGGCATTTTACATCATTAACCTCACTTGTGCTAAGAGTTCTTTATGACTACCAAGAATTCCTCCTTCCCCATACATTTTCTTAGTATTTCGTTTGAATCCATGTTTTGGTGGTGACAGGGCAAACCATGGTTTGAGTGGTTTTAGTTTTGATAGTACAACAGATCCTTCTGTAAGTGATTTTGCAAGTTCATCAGTATTTTTGAAACCCAATTTGGTCATATCTTCCGCTGTGAGTTTTTTATAACCGCCGGTACGTGCTTTCTTCTCTAAGAGCTCCTTTGTCGTCGATACATCAATCTCTTGCCAGGATACATAATGTTTAATCTTGTCAAGCATACCTTTTGTGTTATCTTTTTCTGGGATTATAGTGGCTCGGAATCTTTTATCCAAATGTAGAAGATCCATGGTAGTTGTGGCCCAATAAGGAACATTGACCGTTCCTTTCATTCTGACTATTAAGAAAGCTTTGCCCATTTTTTCATTCAACCCTGACTAAATGTTTGCCTTAGACAGTCCAAAACAGCTCTTGATGTAGAAGTCATAGTATTTGTTGAACCAGTACTTTTTGTCCAAGCGTCTTTCAAGCCGGCTAATTTTAGAAGATTTCGTATATTTCCACCAGCAACAAGGCCAAGACCTCTTGGTCCCGGAATAACTTCTACTGTAACACTTCCACCTCTTCCCCTGACTTTGAATGGAACTGAGTGAGGCTGTTCACATCTACATTCCCAACTTCCACAGCCAAGTTTGACTGGACTTACATTAAGATAAGCTTGATTTGTTGCCTTTTCTATTGCGATTCTCATTTGTTTTGATTTTCCTTGGCCGATTCCTAACCAACCATTTTCATCGCCAGCTGCAACAAGTGCCTTAAATCTTGTATACTCACCGTTGGTTGTTTGTTTTTGAACAATTCCAACATCAATTACTTCTGTTTTAATTCCTGGTAATAATTTTTTGATAATTCCAGCTTCTTGAATTCGATAACCGTTTTCATAAATTTCTTTCATGGTTGTAATTTTATCAGTAGCCACTAGTGCTCCCAATTTTGTCCTGGGGGTCCATACTTGTTCTGGTTCTCTTCTTGGTGGTCTTGATCTCTGTTCTGTTCTACTCATTTGGATTTAACCTCACTATCTATTGCAGATTTTACTTTGCTGATTTCATTTGCAACTTTAAGATGCTTACCGCTTATCCTCTCATCAGACGGAAAAGTTTCTGCGTCTGCGGGTACTTCTAGACCTGCATCTATTATTCCTTTCAATGCTGCTGCAATTCTTTGAGTATATTTTCTAGTACCGGTATAAAGTACAGCACTCTTAGTTCCACTTGCAAGTGCTTTCTTGCCTGCTAGATAACCAGTAAGATATGCAGCAGGTATACTCTTTCTTGAGCCCTTCCAACCCTTGTTTAGAAGCGATCTAGAATGAGCGGATGAAAGAACTTTGTCACCTGCCATTTCAGGCTTGTGAATCTGCACCAGTGTATTTTCATTAGAGATTTGAACTGTGATAAAGTCTCTTCTACCCATAAGAAGATGCCTTCTCTTCTTGTAGTTGGTCTTCTCATCCCGAGATCTACGTAATATTTGTGAATATGCCATATACTAAGCCTATTTACAAAAAATTTTGGTGAAGCTCTTATAAACGTTAGACTCGGAGCAGTGAAGCCATCAAGGCCTTTTGTGCATGAAGTCTATTTTCTGCTTCATCCCATATTACGGATTGTGGGCCATCTATTACTTCACTTGTAACTTCTTGACCTCTTTTTGCGGGAAGACAATGTAAGAAAATTGCGTCATGGTTTGCTTTTTTCATCAAATCAGAGTTTACTTGAAAACGTGGTAGAAAGTCTTTTGTTCTATCAGTTGCCTGATGATGGATCGAAACAAACGTATCAGTGACTACAACATCAGCATCTTTTACTGCCAACATTGGATCTGCAAGTAATTGGACATCTACGAATTTTTTAGATTCTTTTATTACGTTAGAGTTTGGTTCATAACCTTTAGGAGTTGCAATTTTAATGTCAATAGATGTTTTTGCACATCCATAAATCATTGAATTACATACATTGTTGCCATCTCCTATCCATGCAACTTTCAACCCTTCAAACTTTTTCTTTTTCTCCTTAATTGTCATAAGATCTGCCAATATCTGACATGGATGAAAAGAATCAGAGAGTCCATTTATTACAGGAACTGTTGAATTTTTTGCCAAAATTTCCACCTCATCATGTGAATACACTCTAGCCATGATTATGTCTACATATCTTGAGAGCGTCTTGGCAGTATCTTCTATTGTTTCTCCTCTTTTTAGCTGCAAGTCATCTGCAGATAGATTGAGAGCATGCCCACCCAGTTGAAACATTCCAGTTTCAAAGCTTACCCTCGTACGAGTCGAGGGCTTTTGAAAAATCATAGCAAGTGTTTTATTTTTTAAAATAGGTTTTGAAATTCCTTTTTTGAGGTCTTTCTTTAGTTTTATAGCATTTTCTATTATTCCAAGTAATTCATTTTTACTCAACTCATTTAGTGTGAGTAGATCTTTTGTTTTTATTTTCATTTCTTCATCCATCCAAACAACGAACGTTTCTTTATAGGCTTTTTATCTTTTGACTCTACAATCTCTTCCTTTTCAGTTTTTAATTCAGATTCAGGTTCTGGTTTTAGTTCATCTTTTTGTTTAGCTTTCGGTCGTCCTTCAGAAATCCATTTTCGAATATCTGATGCAAGTTTTCTTGCCTGATTATCGTTTTCTGGAGGCGGTACATCAAAGATATCAGAATATTTTTCTATATCTTTTGTTGAGATTTCAGCAAAGGGATCTTCATCAGATATTTCTTGTTTAGGTTCTGGTTTTAGTTCAACTTTAGGTTCTGGTTTTAGTTCAACTTTAGATTCTGGTTTTAGTTCAACTTTAGATTCTGGTTTTAGTTCAACTTTAGGTTCTGGTTTTAGTTCAACTTTAGGTTCTGGTTTTAGTTCAACTTTAGGTTCTGGTTTTAGTTCAACTTTAGGTTCTAGCACCTTCTTCTTAACATTCTCAACAACCTCTGGACCAAAAAGAGTTTCTAAAAATACATCTTTATCAAAAGATTTTAGATCCTTGTATTCTTGTCCAATACCCAAGTAAAGAATGGGGCTTGAAGTTACTTTTACTATAGATATAGCAGCTCCACCACGTGCATCTGCATCACTTTTTGTAAGTATTGCACCATCAAATTTTGTATAATTGTAAAACTCTCTTGCTTGACTCACAGTATCATTTCCTGCTAATGAATCACCTACAAATAATTTCAGATCAGGATTTACCACTTTGTTAATTTTAGATATTTGGTCCATCAAATTTTTACTGGTTTGCATTCTGCCAGCAGTGTCAATAAGTATGCAATCTATTTTATGAGATTTAGCATAAAGAACTGCATCACGTGAAACTGCAGCTGGATCTGAACCATAGTTTTGAGCAATAACTTTGACGTTGAGTCGTTTTCCATGTTCACTTATCTGTTCTATTGCGCCTGCCCTATAGGTATCAGCTGCTGCAATTACAACAGAATATTTGTTTTCCCGTAAAAGATTTGCAATTTTTGCTATAGTTGTAGTCTTTCCCGTCCCATTAATGCCCATAAATGAAATAATGTAAGGTTCTCCTTTTTCCTTCTTTTTTTGAATATTAGAAAGAATATCGACCTTTCCTGCTCCATCAAACATGTTTGAGATACTTTTTCGTAATTCTTGTTTTACAACTTCAGCAATTCTATCTTTATCAACAGTAGAACCAATCAATTGTTTTTTCAGGTCATCTTTTAATGCATCAATGACTTCAGTTGCAACATCTGATTCTAGCAATGCAATCTCAAGTTCAAATAAAACTTCATCAACATCTTTTTCCTTTAGCTCTTTTTCTCCAAAACTTTTAGCCGCTATAGAAAATGCATTTCTTAGTTTTTCAAACATGATATATTGCCTTACTGCGTGGGACTACGATTTGATTGTATAAGTTTGTTCATTTCATGTTGTCCCTGTTCAAGTTTAACAGATACCTCATGTCGTTGTGATGCTAATTGTTGTAGTACCATCTCAAGTTCCTTAATTCTAGATTCCATGTAGTTTATTGCAGAATTTTTGTCTTGTTCCACAGAAGCTCCAGCACCTATATTTACAATCATTTTTTGCTCAGGATTTATTTTTGCTTTGACATATACCCCTAAACCAACTGGTACAAGTGTCTCACAGTCAACATTACCTGTCATTCCCTTCATTGATTCTACTGCATTTGCTGCTTCCTGCAAAAGTCTCATTACTGTTTCTTCTCGCTGTACCAGATCATTTAGATAAGATTCCAGAGCTTGCATCTGTTGCAACAATGCTTGGGCCTGTTCTTCACTCATTTGCCAAAAATTCTCTTATTGACTATAAATTCATTCTGAAAACATGAATCAAAACAAAAAGAAGAAAGGAATTATGCCTTTATCTTTGAGAGTCGTGCATCTACTTCATCCCAGTTTACTACATTCCACCATGCATTGACATAGTCTGCACGTCGATTTTGGTATTTCAAATAATAGGCGTGCTCCCAAACATCCAATCCCATTAACGGGATAAGGCCTTTGGTACGTGGACTTGTTTGATTTGGCATTGTGGTAAACTCGACTTTCTTTGTCTGAGGATTGTAAGCTAACCAACCCCAGCCACTTCCCTGTATAGCAATGGTATCTTTGACAAATTTTTCTTTGAAGCTGTCAAAGTTTCCAAACACAGAATTAATAGCTTCTTCTAAGCTACCTCCAGGTTTTCCACCACCGCTTGATTTCATGCTATTCCAAAACAGGGCATGGTTTTCATAACCTCCCCCATGGAAATTCACTGCACCACGAACAGTTTCTGGAACTTGGTTCAAGTTTGAAAGTAATTTAGGTAGTTCCATGTTTTGTAGTTCGGCGCTCAGATTTGCCAATGCATTGTTCAAGCCATCAGTATATGCTTGATGATGCTTTGTGTGATGAATCTCCATTGTTTTGGCATCAATGTGTGGTTCCAAGGAATCATACGAGTATGGTACTTTTGGAAGTTCATATTTTGCCATAAAACTCACAGGTCTTTCTTGCAATTTATGGCTTTGGTTGCAAATGCATTTTATCTAGTCTTCATTCAGATACGACGTGATAGAGAAGTTACTAATTTTTTCTCTTGTTTTTATTTTATGCATAACATGTTTTATTGCAAATTCCAATGAAGAGCAAAATTTACTTTCAAGTAGCATAAAATTAGTTGGTGCCCAACTGCCTAAACAAGATGGCTTGAACGGTCAAGGAATCAGGATTGGAATAATAGATACAGGAATTGATTTTGATCATCCCGATTTACATGGTTATGGTACATCAGGAAGAATCACAGGAGGATATGACTATGTCAATACAGACAAAAGACCAATTGATGTCAATGGTCACGGTACAGAAGTTGCAGGCATAATTGGTGCCAATGGAAGTTTTTCCGGCATGGCTCCAAAATCACAGTTATTTTCGTACAAGGTGTCATCCACCGGGGAGGCAGTTTCTTCTGAATATATCATACGAGCTATTTCTCGTGCCATAGAAGATAAGATGAATGTAATAAACATCAGTCTTGGAGTAAATAGGACTAATGATGAATTAGAAAATGCAGTTGATGAGGCAGTAAAAAAAGGAATTGTAGTAGTTACAGCAGCTGGAAATAATGGACCTGATGACAAGACTATCGGTAGTCCAGGCAGAGATTTTAATGTGATAACAGTAGGAGCATCTTACAACAACATAACATCAAGTCTTGTATCTACTCTAGAGATTGGAAACAAGCAGTATAATGTCATACCAATGCTTGGCGTAGATGTTTTGAGAAATCCAGTCAAAGGAAAAATAGTTTATGGAGGATACGGCAGAGTCAAAGATCTTCAAGATATTGATGCCAAGGATTCCATATTGCTTGAACAGCGAGGTAGTGACACAAAAGGTGAGAAGATATTTTTTTCTGAAAAAGAAAGAAACGCTGCAGATCACGGCGCAAGGGGGTTGATAATATACAACAACCAAAGCGGGATTTTCTTTGGTGAGCTCACAGGACCCAATTCAACTAAAGATTACCATCCAAGGATTCCCGTAATTTCAATATCAAGAGATGATGGTCTTGAATTAAAATCAATGCTGAAAAATAATACTGTTGGTAGTTTGAACATATTTTATCATCCAGACTTTGTAGCACCGTTTAGCTCACGTGGACCAGTCTCTCCATTTTATATAAAACCAGATCTTGTTGCCCCAGGAGTTTATGTAAATACAACAACAATTGGAGGAAAATACAACTTGACTAGCGGAACAAGTATAGCAGCACCACATGTTACAGGAGCAGTTGCCATATTATTACAAAAACACCCAAATTTGGATCCGTCATCGGTAATATCTCTAATAACTACAACAACTGATCCTGTCACAGACGCCTATGGCAAGGTATTTTCGGTCAATATTGCAGGCAGTGGAAGACTAAATGTTACAAGGGCAAGTTCTGCAGATCTAATCATCTCCCCTCATAGTCTAGTTTTCAATCTGTCTTATGAAAACTCTAATGAGACCAGAGTACTGCACTTGCACTCAATCAATAATACCGTAATCCCAAAATTCAAAGTGCAATTTTCATCCAGCAACCCAAGTTTTATTTTCAATTATACTACAAGTAACAATACGCTAGATGTACAAATTACAAATAATGCAAGAAATCTAGGTGATTATGACGGATTCATAACAATTGATGATTCAAAGACTTTGTATCGCATCCCTGTTTTGATTCATGTCACAAAGGGAATATTAGAGGCAAGCCAGAGCGATACGCAGGTTAATTTTTCAATAGATTATCCTGGCAAGTGGTCATATGCAAAGATTTCTTTAATGAAAGCTGGTTCACATGATGTAAAAATAATTGGAATTACCCCACAAAATTCTAAGACAATTTCCATTCACAACACAGGAGAATATTGGATCCAAGCAGACATCAAGGTTGGGAACGAGACTGATCATGCATATAAAACATTAATGGTAAATCACATTACAGAAAATTATCCAGATATTGAGGAAATTTTACAAATTCCAATCAAACAGATAATAATTATTTCTTCCATTGTAATTATTGCAGTTATTGTATCACTAGTAAAACGTAGATAAACTCAGATGTGGGGTCCAGCATCTTTTATTTCTTGAGCGACGTTTCCAAATTTTTTAAAGTTATCAACAAACATTTGGGCCAGTTTTTTTGCAGACAAATCGTATGCTTCTTTATCAGACCAAGTATTTCTGGGATTCAACACTTCAGAAGGAACGTCAGGACATGTAACTGGAATATCCAAATTAAAAACATCATCGTGCCTATACTGTGCTTTATCTAATTCTCCTGAGAGTGCAGATGTAACCATACTTCTAGTATAATGAATATTCATCCTCTTTCCAATTCCATATGGCCCACCTGACCAGCCTGTATTTATCAAATACACTATTGTCTTGTGTTTTGTGATTTTTTCTCCTAACAATTTTGCATAAACTGATGCATGTCTGGACATGAAAGGAGCCCCGAAGCATTCAGAAAAGGTTGCCCTAGGTTCAGTGATACCTCGTTCAGTTCCTGCAAGCTTGCTTGTATACCCAGACATAAAATGATACATTGCCCCTTCTTTTGTGAGTCTGGCTATTGGCGGCAGTACACCAAATGCATCAGCTGTTAGAAATATTATGACTTGAGGGTTTCCACCAAGACTTGGTATTACTGAACCTGGAATATAGTCAAGAGGATAAGCTGCCCTAGTATTTTCTGTAATACTACCATCATTGAAATCTGGCATCATAGTTTTCTTGTCAATTACAACATTTTCCAGTACAGCACCAGATCTTATGGCATCCCAAATTTGGGGCTCTGCATCTTTGTTTAGATTAATGCATTTTGCATAACATCCACCTTCAAAATTAAAAATGCCTTTATCAGACCAACCGTGTTCATCATCTCCTATCAACTTACGATTTGAATCAGCAGATAGTGTAGTTTTTCCAGTACCTGAAAGGCCAAAGAATAAAGCTGTATCATCATTCTTTCCAATATTAGCAGAACAATGCATTGGAAAGACGCCGCGTGATGGTAAAACGTAATTCATTACTGAAAACATTGCTTTTTTTATTTCTCCAGCATACGAAGTTGCTCCAATCAAGACAACTTTCTTGGTATAATTGAGAAGAATGAATGCATCAGTTCTTGTGCCATCTGTTTCCGGTATTGTTTTGAAATCGTTTAGTGCAATAACGGTATACTCGGGTTTATGAGACTCTAGTTCTGATACAGTTGGCCTGATGAATAGTTGTCTTACAAAGAGGCTCTGCCAAGGATGATCAGTTATGATTCGAATTGGTAATCGGTGTTCAGTATCTGCACCTACAAATCCATCAAAGATGAAGATTTCCTTGTTTGCTATGTGATTTTTCATCTTTTCAAATATTTTATCAAACTTGTCTTCTGGAAATGGATGATTGATTTTACCCCAATCAACAGTATTGTGAGTTTGTTCATCATCCACTATAAAACGATCATCTGGGGATCTTCCAGTATATTTTCCAGTTTTTACTGCAATAGCCCCACTTGCCGTGAGAATGCCTTCGTTTCTTTCTTCTATTAGATCAATGAGGTTTTGAACCTGCAGGTTTCTCTGTATCTTTGCAGGTTTTATTCCCATTTGCTCCAATTGAGATACAACGTGACGAGTGATGGTGGGTTCCAAATCCTCTATCATCTGGTAAGACGATTCCTTATGAAAATCCTTATTATCTCTTCGGATCAGGTGAGCTCAAGCAAGAAACGTATTTATTGTAAAATTTAGTCAGAGTCGTGTACATGCCGATCAATAAAGAAGCTCTTGAACTTAGAAAAAAAGTGGCTGAACATAGGCCAGAGTTTGTCAGGCAAGAGAGCTGGAGATATTCAAAACTTGCAGAAACATGGAGGAAGCCAAAAGGCATGGACAACCATCAAAGAAAACAAAAGAAAGGATGGCCAGCTCTAGTCAGAGTTGGATATGGCGGACCAAAGATCGCAAGAGGATTACACCCTTCAGGATTTACTGATAATTTAGTTTACAATTTGAAAGACTTGGAAAAACTTGATCCAAAGAAAGATGGCGTTAGATTTGGTCATGGAGTAGGAAAAAAGAAAAGATCCGAAATAATTACAAAGGCATTAGAGAAGAACTTCAAGGTATTCAACGCAAGGGTGTCAGCGAGTGGTAGTAAATCTTAAGTCCAAAAGGCAGCTAGTCTCCAGGATTCTTGGAGTCGGAGTAGGTAGAGTAAGATTTGATCCAGAATACTTGGATGATGTAACAGATGCAATTACTCGTGACAACATCAGGAGTTTGATAACTGCAGGAACAATTCAAGTAAAACCAGTAGTAGGAACTTCAAAAGGCAGAGCACATTTCAAGAAATCTCAAAAACGCAAACGTGGAACTAAACAGGGTTCCAAAAAAGGAAGAAAGGGATCAAGAGTAGGAAAGAAGGAAGTATACGTCAAGAGGATAAGAGCAATGAGACACCAACTAAAAGTATCAAAATCAAGAAAAGAAATACCAAATGAAAGTTATTGGAAATTATACAAACAAGTTGGTGGAAATCAGGTAAGAAACCTAGCTCACCTTAGAAGCTTGATAGAAGAAGTTCGCTCCAAAAAGTAAATTCAAAATCTATAGATTTTATTCTTATCCAGAATTTTCCCTTTCTTGATTTTTACGCCTTCCTTTGAAAGCATGTTAGTTTTTATTTTTTCTCCCCAGGCATAGCCCCCAATTTTACCACTGGACAAAATTACTCTATGACATGGAACAATAACAGGAAAGGGATTTTTGTTCATCATTCTTCCTATGGCGCGTTGTCCATTTTTTAGACCGACGGCCTTTGCAAGTTCAGAGTAGGTTGTTACTTTTCCTTTTGGAACTTTCAAGAGTTTTTGGTATACTTTGTGTTCAAGTTTCAAACCTTCACAATCTCCAGATTACTTGTGTTTATCATTTCGACTATTTTTTGTTTGTTCTTTCCAAGTCCACTCCAATCCACTAGTGCAAATTTGGCTTCATTGTTTCGTTCCAATATATGATTAAAAAGTTCTAGATCTAGGTTATCTAGACCATGTTTTGGAATAACAGTACCTAATGCAAAATCGCCTTCAAGTAGTTCTTTATTGAATTTATTAGGATAATGAGTACCTCCAAAACAGATAGCAACATCATGCTTGTTTGGGATCTCTGACATTTCTTTTAAAATAATTTTTGCTACATTTTCACACAATTTTTTATCGGTCCATTCTTTTTCAGTTGTGCCTATTTCAATGAATATAGTAGGTTTGCTTAAAGCAGTAGGTCCATGATGAGTTGCTTCTATTGTTATGTCAAATTTTGAGAAGTGGTCCCTTTCTTCCCATAGCCGTTTCATGTATGATTTTTGCCTGTGTGGATGCGGTATTGCCACCTGCCTAGCAAATCCTCCAAACATGGCATTACCAAAGTTTCCAGTACTGTGACATGTCAGTGCAAGATCCCCACTCTCAGATGCATGCTTTGACAAAAATACATAGCCATCATAGTGATATTTTTCTTCAAGCCAATCGGCAGATATTGCGGGAGATGATATTATTACAAGATCAAAATTATTTCCATGAAAAATTCCATCATCTCCTTTTTTCATTTGTTTTGAAAGAAATGTTGCCATGTTAAATCCCGCAGGATCAGACTCGTATGCTACCAACAATTCCATAAGAGAGAGTTAAACATACTACTTTATTATTTTAAACGAAATCCAAATTTTAGCATCGTACATATGAATAGTATTTTGATTTCATTTGCTGAGAGTTTGGACAACTTTATCACATGAACTTTATTACCTAAACGTGTACTTTAAAATTTAAATAATACCAGTAGTATTATGAATACATGAGAGTAAAGCTAGATCCAAATGTAAAGAGAGACACTACATCAATCAAGATAGATCCATCAGTCTGGAAGGAAGCAAAAAAAGATGCCATAGATAGAGAACTTGATTTATCTCAATTAGTAGAAATTGCATTAAAGACATGGTTAGAAGATGAAGATCCCAAGAAAGTCAAAAATGAATTAAAAGAGAAATAAAATGTCTCATTCTGCGGAATATAAAGAAAATTTATCAGATATTGCAAACATATTAGAGGAATATAGCAAGATGTTTGAACGTCTTGACAACATTACAACAGATGAAGATATGAAAATAATATACGGTTCATTACGTACAATGAACTATTATCTTGGCAGATCATACATAGTTTCAGTCAATTTACTAAAAGAGATCAATGTCTTGTTTAATGCAATAGAAAAACTACCTAGAAAGGCAGAGTATGAAGAGATCAAAAACATGGTTGAAAAACAAAGAGAGAGTATTGTTAATACTTTGATTCCAATAAAAGAAGCATTTGAAAGATCAGCAGAATATGAAAATTTTGGCAGAAAGAAAATGAATGATGAGAATGGAAAGTGAATGAAAATTGCCATACAAAGACCAACAGTCAGGCAAGATATCATCAAAACCGGTGGAATCATTGGAGATACTAGAAGTAAAAAGTAGAGAAGACCTCATTGAAGAATGGTTAGCCTTGAATCCAAAAGATGTGATAGATTTTAACCGAGACAGTATCAAAAAAATAACTACCAAAGTTACCATAACATTTGATTTTGGTAAAGAAGAATGTCTGCTAGCATTTCAGCCACTAAAGTAGAATAATTGAAAAATACTCAAAACTTGCCAAGAACTAAAAATATGAGAACATCTACCAAGCATAGCAACATGTCTAAAATGTAACAATCCATGTCCAAAATAAGAATTATAAGGACACTTTGGGCAAAGCCCTCCAATGGTAAAGGTAAATCCGAAACAGATGCTCAAAGACATGGTCAATACTATGAAACTTGCCAAAAAGTCAGATAAAGAGGACTATATGGAACATTTGAGACTTGTACTTCTCGGAATGGCCACACTTGGTGCCATTGGATTCATAATTCAATTCACATTTGCCGTCATCAATTTAGGACATAGATAGAATGACTCAGGAAACAAAATCACACTTTTTTGCAGTTAGGACCACGGGAGGTCAGGAAAAGGTCGTCATGGGACTTTTAGAGAATCGAATTAAACTAAAAAAACTTAACATACAATCAGTTCTCTTACTAGAGAACCTCAAAGGATATGTTGTTGTAGAGGCCATAGATGCAAATGCAGCATTTGATGCATTGCAAGGAATCAGACACATCAGAGGTCAATTAAGAGGAGAATTGACATTTAAGGACATAGAGGGCTATTTGGTAAAGAAATCCACTGTTTCAGAACTTGCAGTGGATCAAGTAGTTGAGATTATTGGTGGTCCATTCAAGGGTATGAAAGCTACAGTCACAAGAGTAGATCATGATAAAGAAGAAGCTACAGTGATTTTACTCGATGCACCTTACCAATTGCCAGTTACTGTTGATGCAAATTATCTCAAGCCATCAACTCATTAGCAAGGATTAAATTTACATTTAAGAGGGAAGAAAAAATATGGCAGATGTACAGATTGTTTCTGCACTTGTAACAGGAGGTCAAGCTAGTGCAGGTCCTCCTTTGGGTCCAACTTTGGGACCTCTCGGTGTAAACATATTACAGATAGTTACTGCCATAAATGAGAAGACTAAAGATTTTGAAGGAATGAAAGTTCCTGTCACAGTTACGGTAGACAAGGGAACAAAGAAATGGACTGTAGAGGTCGGAATTCCTTCCGCTGCTGCCTTAATTCTAAAAGAGGCCGGCATTCAAAAGGGGTCAGGAACTTCAGGCGCCACATGGGTTGGAGACATTTCACCAGATTCTGTTGTCAAAGTTGCAAAATTGAAAATAGACTCTTCTTATGCACTCAATGTTAAATCAGCTTCAAAAGAGATAATCGGAACATGTCTTGCACTTGGAGTCAAAATAAGTGGTAAGAATCCAAAAGAAGCAACTGCTGATCTAGAATCAGGCAAGTGGGACGACAAATTCAAGTAAACTATCCAGTCACTGTATAAACAGGATCTTTATCGGTTTTCTGTAATTCAACAAAAGTTTCCGTATTTTGTATTCCCTCTATTTTCCCTATCTTTTCTATAGCTACGGTGTGTAGCTCCTCTAGGTTCTGTGCTCTCAGAGTCAACAAGATATCAAACCTTCCAGTAACTTCAGATATTGCAACTATTTCCGGAGTTTTTAGTAATGCCTTATGGATTTGATCCTTTAACTTGGGATCTCGGTTGATACCCATGGTCGCTCTCACTCCAATGCCAATCAATGATTCATCAACTACAATGGTAAACTTTTTGATTAGTTTTTTCTTAACAAGTCGTTTTACTCTACTATAAAGAACCGAAGTATTGACACCAAGTTTTTTGGAGAGATTAGGGACAGATGTATTACCATCTCTGCTAAGTTCGGTAATTATTTTCATATCTAATTCATCGAATTTGTGCAACTTTGCGACTTGTTTTTGTTACTATTTAATAAATGTAAGTTACTTTTCCAAAAGTATTCTTATTTCAAGACTATTCTCATTACATGAAATTTTTATAATTATACAATTCTCGAACGATTTTGTCGCTAAAGGATTTTAAATAGGCAAATTGGAAAGCTTTCGTAATGATTACCGAATCCCAGATAGCCCAAATGATAATGGATGCTAAAAAGAGCACAAAGGAGAGAAAATTCAAACAGGCAGTAGAGCTAATCATGGTTTTCAGAGATATCGATGTAAAGAAAGGATTTGCGATAAATGAGACAGTCCAGCTACCAAAAAAGATGAACAAGTCATCTTCAATATGCGTAATTGCATCAGGAGATCTTGGCATAAAGGCAAAGGGTGCTAATGCAGATTTGGTTGTAGACAGTACACAAGTAACACAGATGGGATCAAACAAGAGAGAGTCTCGCAAATTAATCAACGGTTATGACTTTTTCCTTGCAGATACTTCGGTAATGGCAAATGTTGGTAAGACTCTGGGTCAATTCATGGGTCCTAGAGGAAAGATGCCAACACCCCTTCCATTCAATGCTCCAATTGAATCAATATTGGAAAGATTCAGATCATCAATAAGAGTGAGACTGAAAAATTCTCTTTCCTTAGCATGTAAGATAGGCGATGAAACAATGACAGATGAAGATCTGGCTGCAAATGCTCACGCAGTGATCGGTACAATAGAAAAGAAATTACCAAGCGGAGATAAAAATATCAAAAAAATAATGATCAAGACAAGCATGGGAAAAATCATCAAACCGACACAACCAGGAACGAAGTAACATGCATCAAAATAGAACAAAATATCCTCAGAAGAAAGCTCAGATGTATCAACAGTTACAAGAGTTACCAAACAAATACAAAGTTGTAGCACTAGTCAGAATGGAAAAAGTAAGATCTTCACAATTATTACCATTAAGAAAGAAATTCAAAGGAGAAGTAGAAATTGTCAGTGTTAAAGACAAGGTTGCACAAAAATCACTTTCTACACTAAAGATTCCTGGAATTGAAAAACTTGCAGAAAAACTAGTAGGACAATGTGTATTGATGTTTACAAACATGAGTCCAATCAAGCTGAACATCTTACTTGGTAAAAACAAGATAATGATGGCAGCAAGGGGTGGAGACAAGGCAAGCATAGATGTAGTCATCAAAGCAGGCAACACCGGAATTACCCCAGGACCAATCCTTACGGATTTCAAAGAAGCCGGTGTATCAACCAAGATTGATCAAGGAACAGTTTGGATAACAAAGGATTCAGTGGCAGCAAAGAAAGGTGATGTAATATCTGGAAAACTGGCCACTCTACTGAGCAAACTCGATGTCAAGGCAGTAGAGGCAGGCATAGTACTAAACTCTGCTTTGGAGGACAAGGTAGTGTACAATCAAGAAGAACTAACAGTTGATGTAGAACAATACAGAGCTGCATTTGCCCAGGCACACCAAGAAGCATTATCATTATCCATAGAGATAGGATACATAACTAAAGAAAACGTCAACATGATACTTGCAAAGGCTGCTCAACAAGCAAGATCGCTTGCAATAGAGTCAGGTTTCCTTACAGATGATACAAAGGAAGCAACAATACAGAGAGCAAGCGGACAGGCAAAAGCACTATCAGGCAAACTAAAGGGTTACAGTGCACAATAACTCAGCTAAACAAGTTTTAACGCACTTTGGGTAAATTCCAGTTGTATTTCATGGCAACTAATCTCAGCATAGTTGTAACTAATATTGAGCCAATTGTTACTACTTCGATTTGAAGTTTAGCAACTAGGAGAATGTAAAAAACAACAACGCCTAGAAAACTTGCGGATGCATATAGTTCTTTGACAAAGACCAAAGGTATTTCATTTACAAACATATCTCGCAAAATTCCTCCTCCCACAGCTGTCACCATTCCAGCCATTGCCATGGCTAGAAAATTCATTCCGAATATCTGATAGGCCAAGGTTGCCCCAATTACAGTAAAAACACCTAGCCCAATAGCATCAAATTTTAAAAATAGATTCCAGTGTTTTTGTATTTTAGGATAAAGAAAGAACAAGATAATTCCTGTTGCGGTTGTAATTATTACATAGTTTGGATCAGATATAGAATGAGGAGGAAAATGCCCAAGTACTATGTCTCGTATTGTTCCTCCAGCAACACCAGTAATTGTTGCAAGGATGATAATTCCTACAATGTCTGCCTTGTGTTCAATTGCCTTGAATGCACCAGTGACTGCAAAAGCCATTGTTCCAAACAGATCCAATATCAACACAATAGTTTGAATCGGAGACGATAGTTCAGTCAAATAACAAAATAACCAAGACTATAGTAAATAATGTTTAAGAGACTACAAAAAAGGGATAGATTACAGTTTTAACCGAATAGTGCAGAAAGACCTTCCATTGCTTGTTCTTCGGTCTTTGCAGATGGTAGATCAGCCTCTTTCTTTGCTTCTGATGCGCCTCCACCTGATGGTGCTGCTGGTGCAGCAACTGCTACTGGGGCAGCCTTTATTGCTTCCTCAATGTTTACATCTGCCAGTGCAGCAACAAGTGCTTTTACTTGTGCTTCATTTACTTCAGCACCTGAAGCCTTTACAACATTAGCAATATTTGCTTCGTTGATTTCCTTCTTTTGTTTGTGCAAAAGCAACGCAGCGTATACGTATTCCATTGTAAACAAATTTTGCAAGAG
>JAGWGU010000001.1 GCA_028867275.1 Nitrososphaerota archaeon | reverse complement strand
ATAACTTAGAGGTGCCGCCGGCAAGACTTGAACATGCGACAGCTCGGTCTTCAGCCGAGTGCTCTCCCGGGCTGAGCTACGGCGGCACATTCCATTATCCAATTATTGGGGAATTAAAGTGTGTCTCTTACTTTTTCCACGCAACATCAGAAATTTTTTTTCTTTTGTTTATTGTTCGCGCCACGACAAAAAGAAGATCAGATAATCGATTCACATAGATTAGACATAGGTTGTTGATTACTTCAACTTCTGACAAGTTTACCATATTTGTTTCTGCTCTTCTACAGATTGCACGTGCTAGATGAACTTGTGAGGCAATTAAATCACCACCTGGTAAAATAAAATATGTTATAGGAGATAGTTTTTCATCCATGCGGTCTATTTCTTTTTCTAGGTATGATATCATTTCAGATGTGACTCGATTTGATTGATTTTCCAAGTTTGGATTTGCAAGGTCTGCACCCACCACAAAAAGATCATTTTGTATTTTTGTAAGAAGACCACGAATATCTTTTCCTATTTTTGAGGACAGTATTATGCCAATAGAAGCATTTAGTTCATCAATCATACCATAAGATGCAATTCGTGGATTGGATTTTTTTACACGTCTGTTCCCAATCAGACCCGTAGTTCCATCATCACCAGTTTTAGTATAGATTTTCAAAGTTGCTTATTTGTGACACAGTTATAATTTTAATCTTATTTGCCAACATGACCCCATTTTGAGATTTTCAGACATACTCAAAGATTAAAACAGGCAAACAAAATAAAACCTACAATGCTGTTTGATTTTTTCTACCTTACAACAGAACTAAAAAGAGTACCACGTAAGGGTTGGAAGAACAAGGTGGGCATAGAACATCCTGAATCTGTGGCAGATCATACGTATGGAACTGCACTCATGGCAATGGTTTTCTCGGATGTACACAGTCTAGATACAGAAAAAATTCTCAAGATGGCACTTCTTCATGATTTGGCAGAATCTATTACTGGAGATTTCATGCCAGAAGAAATTTCAAAGGAAAACAAAAAAACAGCTGAAAATGAGGCAATGAATGAGATTCTTGCAAAACTACCAGAAGATATAGCACACAAGTACGAAAACATATGGAATGAATATGTACAAGCAAGTACAAAAGAATCTGTTTTACTACACGAGATTGACAAGTTTGAGATGGCAATTCAAGCTGCAAAATATTCTTCAGAGGGTTTTTCAAATGAAAAACTTGGCATGTTCATAGATTCAGCAAAAAAAGAGATCAAGTCAAAAGAACTGTTAGACATACTTGATACACTATTGTATAAATAACAAGAATCCATTTTTTAATCATGCAATATTTTGTGGCACTCAAGATGGGAGAGAAGCGAGTTAAAGAGGCCCGTGAGTATCTTAATACGTTGTGCAATGATCAGGCAATGCCAGCATTGGCTCTAAGAGACAACAAATCAAATGTGTGGGAACCAGTAGGTCAAGAAAATCTCTATGCAGTCTTAAATGATGTTGGAGGATATGTTTTGACAGACTCTACAGGATACATGATAGTAATTTGTGATAAAAATGGAATTTCAAAAGCTCTTGTCCGAAGCCTGGATGCAGAACGTAAAGACGCCATCATTGCAAGATTGAGAGCAGACAACATAGAAGAACATAGGGGAGATGTGGTCCTACCGGTATGATGATGCAAGACGATATGGTCAATTAACATCAAGATTAAATTAGTACAATCCACCAACCTCAGGAAATGACAAAGAAGTTTTCTCATGACATAGAGGTCAGAGGACATCTCATTGATTCTATGATATTGACCAAAATTTTTGATGTCATAATGGATCTAAAAGGTGAATTTAAAGTTCAAGAATTCAAGGTTGGAAAACATAAAAAAGATGAGAGTTACGCAAAACTTTCAATTCAAGGCCAATCACAAAGCCATCTTGACAGAATTCTAGAGGCAGTATACCGTGAAGGTGCAACATCCAAGATTCAGCAAGAGATCTCTCTAAAACAAGCACAAAAAGACATGGTAATGCCAGATGATTTTTACAGTACTACTAACAATCACACTGAAATTTTCTACAAAGGAAAATGGGTAAGAGTGGAAAGCATGATGATGGACAAGTGCATAGTAGTAAAAGAAAACAGAGCATTTTGTACTCCAATCAGAGATATTAAAAAAGGAGATAAGATAATCGTAGGAGAAAAAGGAATACGTGTAACTCCACCTGAAAGACCAAGAGAAGGAGTCAACTTGTTTCAATTCATGAGCAGTGGAAGTTCAAGTGAAAGACCAACACAGCATATTGCAAGAAAAGTTGCAGAAGACATTTACAAGATAAAAAAAGAAGGTGGAAAAATTGTTCTAGTTGGAGGACCTGCAATTGTACACACAGGAGCATCTGATTCGATTTCATTACTGATAAGACTAGGATTTATCAACGCAGTTCTTGCTGGAAATGCACTAGCTGTTCACGATATTGAATATTCAACTCTTGGTACGTCACTTGGGATGAATGTGCAAGACGGCACACTTGCAGTAAGAGGCCATAGAAATCACATGCAGGCGATAAACTCGGTCTTCAAAGCTGGTTCAATCTCCAAGATGGTGGAAAAGAAAGCATTGAGAAAAGGCATAATGTACGAGTGTGTGAAAAACAAGGTACCTTTCGTACTTGCAGGTTCACTTCGGGACGATGGACCACTCCCAGATGTCATTACAGACATGACAGTGGCACAGCGAAAATACAAAGAGATTGTCAAAGATGCAAAACTTGTCATCATGGTTTCAACAATGCTTCACTCCATTGCCACAGGTAACATGTTGCCAGCGGATGTGAAAGTAATTGTAGTAGACATCAGCCAGCCAACCGTAACAAAACTCATGGACAGAGGAACATGGCAAGCCCTAGGCATAGTGACTGATGTAGGAGCGTTCTTGCCGCTAGTCACACAAGAGATTCAGAAATTATCAAAACAACGCTAGAAACATATCACATCAATTTTCATTAAAAACAATCATTGAAATTATGACTAATTATCATTCCTGGTAGTAATGCAGTGGTTTTAATTTTTGAATGACTCTAAATTACAAGTGAATCGTGAAAATACACCTATGAAGAAAATTGTGTGGTTTGTAAGACACTATCCAATCCCTGTACTCACTCTAGTTGGACTGATCATAGGTGGAGCATTACAAGTAACACACGAAGAGCAAGCAGGTAAAATTGCATGGATGGTGACTCTCATAATTGGTGGAATTCCAGTAGTCTGGCAAACAATACGTGAAATGTTACACAAACATTTTGTCGCAGACATTGTGGCAATGTTGGCAATAATTGTCTCCATTGTTCTCAACGATGCATTTCCAGGAGTGATAATTGTCCTGATGCAATCAGGTGGAAAATCACTAGAAGACTATGCATACAGAAGAGCATCATCATCACTTGACAACCTCTTATCAAGAGCACCAAGAATAGCTCATAAGAAAGTGGCTCAAGGCTTGGAAGAGATCCAAGTTTCTCAAATTAACATAGGCGACATTCTAGTTATCAGGCCTGGAGATTTGATTCCAGTGGATGGAATCATACTCAGTTCAACAGCACGTATTGATGAAGCATCACTAACCGGAGAACCATTACCAAAAACAAAAACCAACGGAGAACAGGTGTTTAGTGGAACAATTAACATTGGCGACGTATTTGACATCCAAGCTGCAAGAAAGAGTGAAGAGAGTCAGTATTCAAAAATTGTAAAACTCGTAAAAAAAGCACAGCAAGAAAAGGCGCCAATTCAAAGATTGGCAGACAAATATGCAGTTTGGTTCACTCCACTTACACTTGCTGTAAGTGCCTCAGGATGGTTAATTACAAATAATTTTGAAACAATATTGTCAGTTCTAGTTGTAGCGACTCCATGCTCGTTAATCTTTGCCACTCCAGTTGCAGTAATTAGTGGGATAAATCGGGCTGCAAAAACTGGGATAATAATCAAAACAGGGGCAGCAATTGAGCAAGTGGCAAAAACACAAGTGGCGGTCTTTGATAAAACCGGAACTATCACATTTGGAACCCCGGTTGTCGAGAGAATAATTTCTTTTGATGGAATATCAAGTGACGAAATACTTCTAAAGGTAGCAAGCCTTGAACAGCTATCTTCTCATCCAATTGCATCCATGATAGTCCAGAAAGGAAGGGAGAAGTTTGACAAATTGCTAGTACCAGAGAATTTTCGTGAAATATCTGGTGCAGGCGTAGAGGGAAGAGTGGGTTCAGACCATATAATGATAGGAGCCTCTAGCATGTTTGAGAATGCCGGAATAGAGATTTTCAACAATGTCAATACTACAACAGACATGATAAAGCCCGAAGGGCGAATGATTGCATTTGTTGCATTCAATGGAAAACTATCAGGCGCAATTGTATTTGGTGATGAGATACGTCCTGATGTAAAAACTATGATACAGCGACTCAAAACCATCGGAGTAAAGAAAACTGTTTTGCTCACAGGTGATATCAAAAATAATGCAAAAAATATTGCACGGCAAGCTGGCATAACAGATTACCAAGCAGAACTAGTCCCAGAAGAAAAAGTTGTTGCAATAAAAAAACTAAGACAAGAATTTGAAAATGTCATAATGGTTGGAGATGGAATCAATGATGCACCAGCTTTGGCAGCATCAACAGTTGGAATTGCCATGGGAGCTAGAGGAACTGCCATATCTGCAGATGCAGCAGATATTGTATTCTTGGAAGATACCGTTTCAAAGGTAGTTAATACAATAGAAATAGGAAAAAGGACCATTTCCGTTGCAAAACAAAGCATCTTGGTTGGTCTTGGTTGCAGTTTTTTCTTTATGGGCATAGCCATGTTTGGCCACCTGCCACCGGCCATTGGAGCCATGCTTCAAGAGGCTCTAGATGTCAGCGTAATACTAAATGCACTTCGTGCAAGATAATTTTTGATTACAACTAGAGACTCTTTGGTTTGTAGCCGTAACTACTCATTATTTCTGCCACTTGATAATCTTCTACTTGGTCAAACGAGTCATAAAACTCCCCCACTGCACCAAAGACCACAGGATCATGTAGTACTACAACTGTAGCCATCTTGGAGAGTTTCTCGATTGTTTCTCTAGGTCCTACTGGAATTGCCACTATGATTTCTTTTGGTTTTTGTTTTTTTATCCAATCCAGTGCAACAAAGACTGTGGCACCAGTAGCAATACCATCATCAACAAGAACAACTGTTTTGTCTTTTAGATCATAGTCTGCCCTTCCCCTGAATTTCACAAGCCTATGTCTTATCTCTTCGAGTTGTTCAGATATTTTTTCACCAATATACTCTTTTGAAACTCCTAACGCATTTATCAAATCAGAATTTGGAAAAAAGCTACCATCATGCACTACAGCACCAATCGCAAGTTCGGGATTGTATGGCGCACCTATTTTTCGTGAAACTATAATGTCAAGTGAGAGTCCAAGTGTTTTTGCAATTACATCACCGGTCACTACACCACCTCTTGGGATTGCCAAAATTACAGGATGCTCATTTTTTATCCACACTAGTTTCTTTGCAAGTTTTTGGGCAGCGTCAACCCTATCTTTGAACATCATGGTGAGTCTCCAAGATACCGTAGAAACCAATTACCAGCATGTTGTGCCACTTGTTCTAGTTTTCCAGATTCCTCAAAAAGATGAGTGGCCTCTGGTATTATGATCAACTTCTTTTCAGACTTTATTTGAGCAAGTGCCTGTTTATTCAAGTCTATGACAACATCATCATATCCTCCTACCAATAGCAATGTAGGACACTTTACCAAGCCAAGACTTGATCCAGCAAGGTCTGGCCTTCCGCCGCGGGATACAATTGCCTTTACTATTTGTGGTAACTCAGCTGCTGCTACCAAGGCTGCTGCAGCTCCTGTACTTGCACCAAAATACCCTACATTTAGATCTGAGATGGCGTGATTTTTCAAAAGCCAGTAAGTAGTGTCGACCAATCTTTGTGATAGTAGTGATATGTCAAACCTCAAATGACCAGTCTGCATGTCTACGGCTTCTTCTTTTCTAGTCAATAGGTCAAACAACAGGGTGGCAATCCCCTTTTGGTTTAGTTCTCTTGCCACCAGACGGTTTCGTGGACTCGTTCTACCACTTCCACTGCCATGTACAAAAAGTACAATGCCAATAGAATTTTCTGGCACTGAAAGATTTCCTTCCAATCGAGTTGCTCCCAATTGTATCTCTACAAATGTTGGGTCGCGTTCATTTTTTGTCAATCGATCCATATCCAACCATCCCATCTAATACCATCATGTGATCATCGTAGGTACAACAGTCACACTTGAGTTTAATACAATCTCTGGCAATGCCATGATTACATGTTTTACATGTACATACAACATCTCGTGGCATCTGTTTTCTAGTATCTTTAGTCATGCCTACAAAAATTCAATACAAAATTTAGCGGGTTGTCAATCATCAAGTATTTCATTAGTGATACAAATTATGCTATAAAATATTTGAAGCCAAAGCCAGATTATCACATATGATAACTAAACAATACATAACTTGCAAATATTCATGTTATCATGACTGAAATTGATAAACTAGTTTTTAACTCCTGAAAATACCAGAAGATATCATGAGTAAACCATATCAAAATATCATGGTCCCATATGATGGCTCGACATATTCTCAAAAAGCCCTGAAGATGTCAATGGAAATGGCAAGAGCATTTGATTCTTCGATATATCTAGTAAATGTAATAGACATAACCACAGTTAGCCCCCCAGGCCAAATTCGTTCAAAAGAGACCAGAAAGACACTAGATCAGATAAAAAGCTCAATTAAGAATTCAGCTGAGTCATACCTTCAAAAAATACAAAAAGACTACAAAGACTCCGGAGTAATCATAAAAGGATTTGTTCTAGAAGGAGATGTTGCTGAAAAACTATTGAAATTCATACAAGACAATGATATAGATTTGGCAGTCATTGGAAGCAAGGGTCTGTCAGGGATTTCAAAGATAAAGACTCTAGGAAGCGTGAGTAGAAAAGTATCAGAACTTGCAAAATGTCCCATAGTTATTGTTCGCTAGTATGAGACATCATGGAGGAGCAATTCCAGTATCGATTTGTCCTTTTCTATTGATTAGATAAATTCCAAGAATCATCACACATATTGCAATGATTTGAAAGATACTTACTTGCTCATGTAAAAACAATACTGCAAATATCAAACCAAATACAGATGATGTTGCAAAAATAACTATAGTTTTTACCACTCCGATTATGTGAAGTGACTTTAAGAAGAGAAACAGCGATAGAGCAAATCCTACGGTGCCAAGCAACAATACAAACGGAATCTCATTTTCAGGCAACAAGACGGGGATATTGGTAGCAAACACGGCCCCTAGCAAGATTGCTCCCCCTATGGCAGACTTGAGCTGAGCTATCTTTAGTATGTCAACTCTTTTTGTGATTATTTTACTAACATTGTTGTCAATTGCCCAGAAAAGAGATGCACCTATTACTAATATGCTTCCAACATCCAAACTGAAATACGAGTCAGAAATTTTTGTACTTGTAACAACCATGGCACCAATTGTGACCATTGAAAGGCCTACATATCCAATACGATTGATTTTCTCTTTGAAAAAAAGTATTGCAATGATTACTGTAAAAACAATTTCTGTATTTGACAAGACTGCGGTGTTTGAAGCAGACGTCATGTGCAATCCATGGAAAAATAAGAGTGGGGCTATTACAGCGCCTGCTAATGATACACCTAAGATTAACAGTAGATCTTTTCTTCGAAATGACGCTTTTTTATGCAGAGTAGCCGGTGTTAGTGCTATGGCTGAGATAAGATAGATCATGCACGTTAGCACGAGAGGGTTTATCGCATCTAGTGTAGGTTTTGCAAGCGTGGTTACAGAACCAAAGAACAGTGCAGAAAGTACTGCCGAAAAATATCCAAATCTTTTAGATTTGAAATCCAATGAGTAAAATTGAACAATTTGTTATGAAAATGTTATGAAAAACATGTGGAAACGTGGTCAAATATCACCATACAGTTCAACTGTTTGAAAACCTAAAAAACGACAAATTAATATCTGCATGTTTTTAACTTGTTCGTTTATTGTCATATTGGATAAGAAACTGAGAACTTAATTATTCATATAGTACGATTCTAAATACAACATATGCGATTAAATGATAAAGTAGCAATTGTTACTGGAGCCTCAAGTGACATTGGGTTAGAAATTTCAAAGAAATTTGTCGAAGAAGGAGCAAATGTCGTTCTACTGGGAAGGGACATGACCAAACTAGAAAAGGCTAGGAAATCCATCAAAGACTATTCTTCGCGAACAGTCGCAATTCCATGTGATATCACAAATGAATCTCAAGTCATTCAAACCATAAATCAGATAACTGACCATTATGGAAGAATTGACATTTTGGTAAATAATGCAGGAATAATCACTGATCCAATACACTTTCATGAGATGTCAGATGAGGACTGGAGTTCCTTGGTCAACACCAACCTGTTTGGCACATTCAAAATTACAAAA
The DNA here is from genome assembly GCA_028867275.1 of Nitrososphaerota archaeon. GTDB lineage: Archaea > Thermoproteota > Nitrososphaeria > Nitrososphaerales > Nitrosopumilaceae > Nitrosotalea. Next base: position 175,197 of record JAGWGU010000001.1, on the reverse strand, counting down.
TCAGTCATAGTCAAGATGCTCGAGAATAAAAATGGAGGTTCCATAATCAACATTGGTTCCATTTCAGCAGAAAGGGCAATACCAAAGGTTCACTTGACCGTATACTGCACAACAAAAGCTGCCATAAACATGTTCACAAAAGGATTGGCAGTAGAATATGCAAGACGAAATATTCGTTGCAATTGTGTCAATCCTGGAATAGTCAATGCAGGAATGATAAAATCATACCTTGATTATCCAGAAGCAAGAAAGGTCCTAGAAGACAGGCAACCATTAAACAGAATCGGAGAGCCCGAAGATGTTGCAAATGCAGTGATATACCTTGCATCGGATGAAGCAAAATGGATTTCAGGCATCATACTCAATGTAGATGGCGGAAAATCAGCTTCTGAGGGATAGATCTATGCTGATTTTTCATCACCATTGAATTTTAAGAAATAGTTTTTAAAAAAGTCTATTCAATTCTCTTGTAGATTGCTTTGAAATCTTCGGCAATCCTATATGCAATGTTTTCAAGGTGTGTTACCTCAGTCATGTTGGACTTGCCAAGGCCTATTTGACGCATCATGGTATTGCATTTGTGTACTTGCATGTGATCTGCACTATTGTCTTTGCTTGACCATGCTTTGAAACAGTCACTAAAATCAAGACAAAAATTCAAGATTATCAATTCCCAGTCTTTATTGGTTGTTGGATATCCTATACCGTGTGCCAATTCACGGAATTCATTACTTTTATCATTAAACAACATTTTCAATGATTTTTCTGCCTTTTTGGCATCATAACTATCGAGTGCGTTTGAACCTTGCATGTTAGCCCTCGGATAAGATTCTATTTTAAGATGACTCCCTATTCTCAGATTTGAGAAAACTCTGAGAAGCGATATAATTTATAATAATTTTACGCTATATCTTTTAATCATGCGAATAATGGTTTGCGGTTCTATGAGAGGAGCTGGAATAACTAGAATTTTAAGGATGAGAGAGTTTTTAGAAAAAAAGGGCTTTGAGACAGTAAAACAATTTTCTAAAGGCAAAGATTATTCCTACATACACGATTTTAGAGAAAAAACCATACTTGTAAACAATATAATCAAGCATGATCTTGCATGCATAAAGGAAGCAGATGTACTAGTTGTATTGCCCGAACCAAGCTTTGGCACATCAATTGAGATGTTCGTAGCAAAAAATGCAAAGAAAAAAGTCATTTTATTTTCCAACAAACCAGTTCCAAGCCCATGGCCGATTGGATTTTCAGACATGGTTGTAGCAAACAAGAATGATCTTGTTAGAAAATTACATGAGATGGTATAGATTTCGTGGCTAAAATTACAATTGACAATTAAGATCAGTTTTAAATAATTTAATCACGTAATAACATGTGAGACGGAAACGCGGGGTAATAACTCGAACGTGACGTACAAGGGTATGACAGGTTTACACGTTTCCGTCTATTACAATATAAGATAAATTAATTTTAGAAAATTTATTTTTAATTTGAATTAATCAGGAATTATGTTTTGATTAGTTTTTCTCCATGATTTGTTTTCACATAATCTAGTTTGTTGACATGATCTTGTTCTTGAAATATAGACCCAATCTTCTGATGGCATTAGTCACATGCTTCTGAATGCATCAACAATATCTCGTGCCGTAACCATTGAGACTACAACATCATTTTTCTTCAAGGCAAGTCGCTTTATCTTGTTTTTACTCATCATTTCTGCAGCATCATTTCCTTTTATACCATATTTTGCAGTGATTAGCGGATGTGTTGAGTAATTTTCCAATCTCTTTTGCAATGACACATTTTTTGTTAGTATCCTAAGGAGATCTCTTTCAGTGAAGATCCCAAAAGGAGTTTTGTTTTTCATTACCAATATACTTCCTATTCTTTTTTTGAACATTAGGTTTATAGCTTTGAATATAGAATCAAAATATTCACAACTGTATACTCTGGTGCTAACAACTTTTTCCAACGTAGGATTTCCTCCAGTTGCTCTAAGACCCTTTAACATGTCAGATGCAGTAATAATTCCAACTAGTTTTTTATTATCAAAGACAAGTAATCGTCTCTTTTTTTCTAAGAGAATCTTGGCTGCATCCAGTATAAGATCATTAGGAGATATGATAGTAAATGGTTTTGTCTGGACCTTTTTCATTTCAGTATCCGGTATTCCTCCGTCTTTTACAAGATAAGTCAGGATTTCTCTCTCGGTTAAGATGCTAGATGGTCTTCCCTTTTCATCATCAACAATTACATTTCCAATCTTTTTCTTTGCCATGATAATTATGGCGTCTTTTAGCTTGAGAGTGGGTTTAACTGAGATCGGATTTGGTGTCATATAGTCTGCCACTTTTAGTTCCAATTTGTCAAACACCATACATTTTACGCTTCTTGCTACTATTTTACTGTGAAAAACGAATTCCAGCTTTGATAATCATATTGAAATTTTAGATTAACCCTCATTTGAGAAACTCATTGTAAAGGCCTCTACAATGTCCCTTGCTGTAACTATGGCATGTATTTTTTTAGCCTTGGTTAAAACCAGCCGCTTTATCTTGTTTTTACTCATCACCTTGGATGCATCTCCACCCTTTATTCCAAGACCAGCAGTTACAAGAGGCATGGTGCAATACCCTCCCACGAAATTATGGGTTTCTACATCATTTGATAATACATTTACTAGTAGATCCCTTTCTGTAAAGATTCCACATGGTTTTTTATTCTTGAGAACAATTACACTTCCTATCCTTTTTTTATGCATTAATCTTGATGCTGCAAGAATCGTATCATCATAATTTACTGCGTACAGTTTAGTACTCAATACTTTGGTCAGATCTGGGTTTGCTCCTGTCCGTCTGAAGGCTCGCACCATGTCAGTCGCAGTTATTATTCCAACTAGTTTTTTATTATCAAAGACAAGTAATCTAGTTTTCTTTTTAATCATCAAGTGCGCAGCGTCGATAACTCTGGTATCAAGACCTATCACAGCAAAAGGACAGAGTTTTATTTCATCTAATCCAATTGATAAAATTTTTTCGTATTTTGATAAATGTTCAAGAATTTGCCTTTCAGTGAGAATTCCAATAGGTTTATGACGTTTTTCTACAACCAAATTTCCTATTTCTTCATCTGCCATGATTTCAATTGCGTCTATGAAATTAAAATCGTCTTTTACAACAAGCGGTTTTGGACTCATATAATCTGCAACTTTAAGTTCTAATGTTTTAAGCACCAACACCAGTTTGACATACTGGAATATAATAAAATCAAAACAAGATTCTCACTATTGGTAACCAGAATTTTTGAAAATAAAAATTATAAAAGATCATATGTATTTGATCAAGTTACAATTACGAGACCTTTCATCCACGGATGAATCGTACAATAATACGTGTACTTGCCTTCATTATAGAAAGTATGTGTCCAGCCGGCACCCGGTTGAATCCAATCGGAATCAAACTTGCCTCCAAGATCAGTCACCGTATGAATAATGGTGTCATCGTTTGTCCATGTTACCGTAGTACCAGTATTTACTTTGATTATGGTAGGATGGTATGATTCAGTTGTGTTGATCTGCCACGCTCCGTTTACTATGGAGACTTTGTCAGTATCTATTACCATGTGTTGATAAAACGTAGCATTCTGGGAAGGTGGCAAATTAGACACGACACCATGCATGGCCCCGCCATACTGCGTTATCACCAATGGTCCCATATACTGTTGTCTAAAATCAGGATTTGACATCATGGTTGTCATTAATTTGTTCATAAAAGGAGGATTTTTCATCATTAGATTTATCCAATTTTGCATAGTATCAGGATTTGACATCATGGTATTCATCCAAGTGTGCGGCAGGCTTGGATCGATCCATCCCATAGGACCTGGAACAGGTACGTTTTGAACCACATTTGGACGATAGTAAGATTGAGAAACCATGTCCCCCACAGCCAAACCTACAATGAAGACTCCCACCACAATACCAACGACAACATAACTGCTAACCAATAGAACTCGATTACAAACTAAGAGTATTAAATGGTCAAGGCCAATATCATTTTTGATAATAGAAATTTATCAACAATCAAAGTTAGTTTTATTTTCAGGTACAGTCATTTTAAATATTCAATGATTGTCATCGAATTATCATAACAGGACATTTAGCTTCTTCTGATACTCTTCTGCTAACACTGCCAAGTGCCGTAAGTTTCTTCATTCCCCGTAATCCTTGACTACCTATTATTATTAGATCTATTTTATTGTGACGTGTAAATTTTAAAATAGAATCAGCCGCATTACCTATCAAGATTTCAACTTGTACTTCAACGCCATATTTCGTACACTCGCTGATTTGGTGCTGCAGTTTTGTAGACGTAGAGAACTTTTTTGGTAATTTTATTTCACGTTTTAATTTATCAAGTTTTTTATTTATCACTTCACTTAATACCCCCGGAGGAATATCTGATGCAATCTCGATTACAGAAAGTATGTATATTTTTGAATTGAATGTTTTTGCCATATCAAGTGCTTCACTTAACGCATTTTTTGAGAAACTAGATCCATCATATGGAACAAGAATTTTTCCGTACTTTTGTACAACGTACTGCACCCCAGATATTTTAGATTGCATCCCAGAAGACACAGCATCTAGTTTTGACAAATTCTCCAAGAGGTTCTCGTTTGAACCATATTTTGCATGTTTAAGCATGATCTTTATTGTTTCCCGTATGGACGATATTTGGTTTACAAGTTCTTCATTTCCCGAATTCTTTGACAGAGACATTTTCCTTCCTACAAACAACCATTTTTACTCATTATTAGACCTAACTGAAATGATCATACAAAATGAGTCTTTTTTCATGAGACTAGCTAGGGTTATCATTTTGTAGCCAAAGACACATTTGAAATTAAATTATGAATTACGGCGATATTATAATCTAATAAAATTTTGAGGTCCTAATTCCATAAATTAGAATTGGCATACTGCATAACATTGTTTAGATGGATTTGCCATTTATCTCATATCATCCAAATGCCTCAAGGGTACTTTTGTCTATTAGGACTTCAAGCGCGTCTTTACGTGTATGATTCTTAAATTATTTTCTAGCAATAGTATGGCATGTTACCAGACAGATCAGGCATTAATACGACTACATTGCACGGCAATGCATTCAGCATCCATTAATCCTTTGATGTGTTTTCTCCACTATGATTACAGTAAGCTTATTTGGACGAGGAGGACAAGGTATCAAAACTGCCTCACACATAGTAGGGGATGCAGCATTCACATCAGGAAATCATGTTCAAGATCAGCCTCTTTATGGAGCAGAACGTAGAGGAGCGCCAATTTCTGCCTATGTAAGAATATCACAGACACCAATACTTGAGAGAGGCAAGATTACAAACTCTTCTCTTGTTGTAATTGCAGACGATTCACTGCTAGATAGTATAGTTGACAATCCATTGCAAACTGTCACTGATTCAACCGTCATCATGATTAATAGTTCTAAAGGAGTGTCAGAAATTCGTACAAGATACAACATCAATAATGTTCTAGCGGTCTTGGATCTTACAAAACTTACGCAAGACATAACTCACAAGTCAATTCCTGGAGTTGCAGTAGCATCTACCACATGCAAGTTACTAGGATTTGAGTTTGATGTAATTGAAAAATCTCTTAGAGCAGAATTAAAAGAAATAGGAATTCATCAAGAGGACATATCTAGAAACGTTGAACTTGCAAGATCTTGTTTCAATCAAACAACACATGCAAAGATTGAGACGATAACAAAAATCAAGATAAAAGAATCACCAATAATTGATCCGATTTATCATCATCCACAAATCTCCACTTGCACCATAACTGCAACTGGCAATTCAAGGTTAAGAGAGAGAGGAGCATGGAGCAACTTCAAACCTGTAATAGATTATGAGGGATGCACAAAATGTATGATATGCTATGTGTATTGTCCAGATAGTGCATTTACGATAGATGTTAAAGGATTTCCGGTTGTAGATTATGACGCATGTAAAGGTTGCAACATTTGTAAGACAGAATGTCCTACCAAAGTCATATCGCTTGTAAGGAGAGAGAACAAATGAAACAACTAATTACAGGAAATGCTGCGGTTGCCACTGCAGTCAAGCTCTGCAATGTGGAATATATCCCAGCATATCCGATAACGCCGCAAACTGAAATTATTGAATTATTGTCAAGGTGGATAAATGAAGAAAAAATGGATGCCAAGTTTGTAACTTATGATTCTGAGCATTCAATGATATCAGCTGCTGGTGCTGCATCACTCGTAGGAGCAAGGACCTTTACTGCATCATCAAGTCAAGGTTTATTGTACGCATTTGAGATGTTGTACAATGTTTCTGGCTGGAGGGCGCCCATAGTTCTGGCAAATGTGTCAAGAGCAGTAGCATCGCCCATAACATTAGAGCCTGATCATAATGATGTACTTGCAGCACGTGATAGCGGTTTTCTTCAGATTCATGCAGAGACATGTCAAGAGGTTTTAGATTCGGTGATTATGGCATACAAAATTTCTGAAGATAACAGGGTAAGGCTTCCTGTCATAGTAAATTTAGATGGCTTTTACCTGTCCTATACTCGTGAACCTGTAGACATCCCAGCACAAGAACTAGTTTCTCAGTTTCTACCAGAATACAAACCAGTGTTTGGTTATCTAGATGGACAAAATCCAATTTCCATGGGTGTTACGGTTCTCAGTAGTAACGCATATTCTTATTTCAAATATCAATTGCACTTGGCATCACTTAATGCACTTAATGTTCACGAAGAGATATCCCAGCAATTTGAGAAACTTTTTGGGAGAAAATATGGACTAGTTGACGAATACATGCTTGATGATGCGGATTACGTTATTGTTATGACCAACTCATTTGCCACAATGGGAAAAGCTGCAATAAACAGACTACGCGGAGAAGGAAAAAAAGTGGGTTTGTTGAGAATAAGAATGATAAGGCCTTTTCCAAAAAAAATTATTGCCGAAAAACTTGCAGGAAAAAAAGCAGTGGGTGTAATCGATCAAAATATTTCAGTAGGAAGTGGTGGAATATTATATCCAGAAATAACAAGCGCATTGTATCACAGCAATGAAAGACCAAAATCAATTATTTCATTTATCGGTGGTCTTGGAGGAAAAAAAATAAGTATTTCAGAATTTAGACACATTCTAAGCACATTAGAGACATCGTTTCATGTAGACAAGTTCCCTGTTCAAAGTGTCATGTTATTTACAGAAGATGATTGGGGTTCTGTTAAAGAGATGTTAAAGATTGCAGGAAAGGGCGAGGTAAGTGGAAACTAGATTTAGGACGTTAAAGGACATACCATTAGAAGAAGAGCTTGTTCCAGGCACAATGATATGTGCAGGATGTGGTGGAGCACTCCTAGTTAGAATATTTGAAAAAGTACTGGGGTCAAATGTGATAACAGTTAATGCCGCAGGCTGTATGACGATGCTTTCAGTTTTTCCTTTTACGCCATTCAAGTCTTCGTGGTTTTACGTAGCTATGGCAAGTGCACCAGCTGCAGCGCAGGGAGTAAGAGACGCATTAGACATTTTAATAAAGAAAAATAAAATCGATTCTAAAGATAACCTAAAAGTTCTGGTGCTCACAGGAGATGGAGCCGCATCCGGCATAGGTCTTCAATCTACATCTGCTGCAATTCAGAGAGGTCTTGATTTTTATTATCTTGTCTATGACAACGAAGCCTTTTCCAACACTGGATTTCAGGCTTCAGAGTCTTCACCTTTTGCATCTGCTACCAAGACTACAAGTCCAACAGAGACTCATGAGGGTGTAATGTCTCAGAAAAAGGATCTGTTTGAGATCTGGAGAGCACACAAGCCACCATATGTTGCAACTATCTCACCAGCATTTATCAAAGACATGATGCAAAAAATTGAGAGATCCTCGCAGTTTAAAGGTCCAAAACTATTCATCGCAAACTCTCCATGCCCACCAGGATGGGGAATAGAATCCGACCAAGTGATAAGAGTGGCAAATCTTGCGGTAGAGACAGGAATATGGCCACTAAAAGAGGCAATAAATGGAGAAGTGCGACACACATGGATGCAGAAAAGAAGACCAGTTGAAGAATATCTAAAAACTCAGGAGAGATTTGAACATCTTTTCAAACCTACTAGAAACGATGAGATCATAAATCAACTACAAAAAAGAGTGGATGACTATTGGTCATCTGTTAAAAAGTAGCATTAGAAATTACTAATCGTGCATCAACTGATGTACAGCCACCGCCTTCTTCAAAGACAAGTAATGGATTTATGTCAATTTCCAAGATATTTGAAAAATCTGTAACTAGTTGAGACATTCTCTGCAAACAATCAATTATTGATGCTATATCACTTGGCTTTTCTCCCCTAACCCCTGTAAGTATCTTACTTGCTTTTGTAGATTCAATCATTTCAATGGCATCAGACTTGGTTAGTGGTGCAAGACAAAAAGATACATCGCCAAAGATATTCACATAAATTCCACCGGTTCCAAACATAAGCAACGGACCAAACTGTGGATCATGTTTTGCTCCTATGATGACTTCTTTTCCTCCGCTTACAAATTTCTCAACTGTTAGTCCCATAATTTTTGCAGTAGGTTTTTTGTTTTTGACACTCTCAAGTATTTTGGTAAATCTTTCTCTTACTTCATTTTCATTTTGGATGTTTGTCTCAACCCCTCCTACATCGACTTTATGTATTATATCAGGAGACGATATCTTCAGAACAACAGGAAAACCAAATCTTTTTGATATTTCAACACATTCATCAACATTTGTAACCAGAATTGGTTCAATCACTGGCAATCCATATGCTTTGAGTATGGTCATGGCGTCAGGACCAGAGATGTAATTCTTGCCTGCCTGTCCACACCTATCTACTACATCCTGAACAGTTTTTGTATCTACTGCATATCTTTCCACCTTTTCAGACTGTCTTTGGATAATAGAACGATATTTTTGCATCGTTGCAAGAGCATCAGTAGCTGATTCTGGAAAAGCATATTGAGGTATTCCATTCTCATCAAGAATCCTTACAGCATCTTCATTTTCCATAAATCCTGTAATGCATGAAAGGATTGGTTTATCCTTGAATTTCTTGCTAGTTTTGACTATGATCTCCGCCAGTGCCTTAAGATTGAGCATAAGTTGAGGAGTTGAGATAATTATTGCAGAATTTACGTTCATGTCTTGCAGAACACATTCAAGCACTTTTTGATATCTTAGATGATCAGCATCACCTATCATATCAATAGGATTAATCGTCATTGCATTTTCAGGTAAGATTTTTTTTAATTCAATTAGCGTGAATTTAGATAATTTTGCAAGCTTCAAACCATACCGTAATGATGAATCTGCAGTTATTGCTGCAGGACCGCCGGCATTTGAGACAATAACAGCACCACCATCTAATGGGATTGGCTGGTAACTAAATGCCATGGCATAATCAAATAACTGTTCCAAAGTTTCCACTTTGATGATCCCAGCTTGTTTGAAAATTGCATCATATGCTTCATGTGATCCTGCAAGTGCACCTGTGTGAGAGGCTATTGCTTTACTTCCCACAGGTGACTGGCCAACCTTCATTGCAAGAATTGGTTTGCTCTTTGGACCATTTTTTGTAATGCAAGATGTTATTTTTATGAAATTCTTTGCGTCGTTGAGATCCTCAACATACATGAGAATTACTCTGGTTGATGAATCATTTGCAAGATATGTCAGAATGTCATTCTCATTTAGATCCGCTTTGTTTCCCAAACTGAACACTTTTGAGAATCCAATTTCCTTTATCTTGGCATATTCCAACATTGCTCCACATATTGCACCACTTTGAGAAACAAGTGAGACGTTTCCAAACTTGGGCATTCTTTTTACAAAACTTGCATTAAGTGAAATTTTTGGATCAGAGTTTAAGAAACCAACACAATTAGGACCGATTAATCTAACCCCATATTTTCTTGCAATTTCAACAACTTGGTTTTCTAATTTCTTGCCTAGTTCTCCTGCTTCTTTAAAACCTGCAGAGATGATTACTGCACCTTTTACCCCTTTTTTCCCACACTCATCTATTACCTGCGGAACAGCTTTGTTAGGAACAATCACAATGGCAAGATCAATCGGCCCTTCAATTTCTCGTACGTTTGAATAGCATTGAATTCCAAAAATTTCGGAACTTGAAGGATTTACAGGATATAAAACACCAGAATAGTTAGCATCTACAAGATTTTTGATTACTGCATTACCAACGCTGCCTTCCTTAGGCGATGCTCCGATAACTGCAACGCTCCTTGGAGAGACTATTGCCTCAATATGCCCCAGAAATGAATTATCAATCATATGTAATGCAATTCAATTGACCTTTCGATCATATAAGAAATCAGGCAAGACCATCATGGCTGAGAATCAAAGTTGAGAATAAAAACAACCTACGTAAAAAACCAATCAAGCATCATACATCTGGCTTGGCTTTCAAATAGTTTTCAATGAATTCTACATCACCAAGTGTGTTTATGTTAAATAATGAGATCAACTCCTTGTCCAGAGAACGTAGAGTTTCAATACTCACATAGTTCAACGTAATTTCTTTGGAAAGAATTTTTGCACTGGTATTTCCGGTCCGTAGTATTCTTTCAGATATTCCTAGAACAGAACTTACCTGATAAACTGCATGCAAGGGTTCAATCATATCATCTTGTATCTTCCAAACTGCACCATCAAAATTCTTTGCCTGTTGAAATAGATATTCAATTACTTCTTTTTTTATTATTGGTGAGTCAATGGGATGAACATAACAATAATTAGATTTTGCAGCTTTAAATCCCGATATTATTCCTACTAGAGGTCCCTCAAGCTCAGAATCATCCATCACGAGTCTTGCTCTTCCAGATAATATTTTTTCATAAAGTTTAGCATCGGTGTCGTTTCTAGCTACTACAACCAAGTCATCAACCAACTTTGAAAGAGAATCCACAGACCAAGAAAGTAACGGTTTGCCAAGAATATTTACAAGTGCTTTGTTCATTCCCATCCTTGTGCTTTTTCCACCCGCAAGTATTATGGCACTTTGCAACTCAATTATATCTCAAGATGGATTTTTAAAGTCTATGTCATGAGAGCCAATTAGATCGTTATTTTTTCACCATCTTGGTTCCCAATTATGAAAAGTAAAAACAAACCTATTAGCAACATTATATCAAGAATTGAACATGGAGAGCAAGGATACCATTTGTCCTTATTGTGGTGTAGGATGTGGCATAACTCTCGTGCTATCAGATGGGAGACCAATCAAGGCAACAGGAACCAAAGACCACCCAGTAAGCAGGGGACATCTTTGTGCTAAGGGTTATTCCGCTCTAGAAATATTAGGTTCAAAAAAGCGATTAACCGACCCAATGAGAAGAAAACCTGATGGATCCTTTGAACAAATTTCATGGGATACTGCAATATCGGAGATAGCAATAAAGCTCAAAAACATTGTAGCGCAGCACGGTCCGGATTCAGTGGGATTTTCAGGAGGTTGTCTTTGCACAAATGAGGAAAATTACCTAATTCAAAAATTAGCACGACGCATCGGAACTAATAACATAGAAAGTTGTGCAAGATTATGTCACCAACCATCATTGCATGCCTTGAAAAAAACAGTTGGCTTTGGTGCTGCAAGTAACATAATGAGTACAATGAAAGATTCCAAACTTTTAATGTTCGTAGGTTCTAGTCTTACAGATTCTCATCCAGTATTGACTCAATATGTTACAGATGCAAAAAAGAATGGTGCCAAAGTCATTGATGTTGATCCTAGAGGACCGTCACTTTCAAAATTTGCAGACATTCACCTAAAGATTTCACCTGGAACAGACATTGCACTGTTCAATGCAATGGCAAACGTGATAATCAGTGAAGGTCTTACCAACAAAGAGTTTGTTAAAAATCGAACTTCTGGTTATGAGCAATTAGCAAAAAGTGTAGAAAATTATACCCCAGAGAAGGTAGAAAAAATAACGGAGGTCAAGCCAGAACTTGTGCGACAAGCTGCACGTCTGTATGCAGTATCAGGAGCATCACTTATCCTTGGTGGTATAGGAATCACTGAGCAAGCACAAGGTACAGAAAATGTTTCTGCTTTGATCAATTTGGCTTTGCTTACTGGAAATTATGGAAAACCGGGAGCTGGAGTTTGTCCATTACGAGGTCAGGCAAATGTTCAAGGAGCAGGAGATGTTGGTGCTTCATCTGAATTTTTACCAGGAGGTCTTCCGATAACAGATGAGAACATAAAGTCAATTGAGGAAAAATGGCAGTTCCGCATTTCAAGTAAGAGAGGTTTGACTATGATGGAAATGATATCAGATGCAATTGAAGGAAAGTTAAAAGTAATGTATCTAATGGGTTTTAATCCTGTTCACAGTCTTCCTGATAGAACCAAGACCGAGAGGGCTCTGTCTTCACTTGATCTACTAGTCGTTCAAGATATATTCATGAGTGCGACTGCAAAATATGCTCATTATATCCTTCCAACTGCGACATGGCTAGAAAGAGAAGGATCCATGACCAATATGGACAGGCTTGTCCAGTGGAGAAATAAAATAACAGAGCCAAGTGCAAACACTAAACCTGATTGGGAGATACTAGTAGCCCTTGCCAAGTCACTTGGCTATCCAGAACTTGCATATTCATCTCCAATGGAGATATTTCATGAAATCTGCAGCATTATAGGAACGTATGCAGGTTTGGAAGAAGAGTTAGCAAAAACCCATTATGTGCGATACCCCCTAGTCAATGGAAAGAGTGTCGAGATTCTCTTTACTGATAAATTTAACACACCAGACGGAATGGGAAGATTTACACCAGTGGAATATTTACCAGTTCAATTAACATCTGATGATTATCCATATGTTTTGACAACAGGGAGAGTTGTAACACGCTATAATACAGACATAATGACTAGCCAAGCAAGTAGTCTTTTGGTATCAGGTGTTGACATGAATTACATCGATATTCACCCTGATGACGCATCCAAGTTAGGGTTAAAAGATGGTGATGATGTCAGAGTTACTTCTAGATTTGGAGAGATTGTTTTAAAAGCAAAGATAACTACAACTTTAAGAAAAGGCATGTTCTTTGCACCAATGCATGGAGGAATTGTAAACTACCTGACAGGGGGATGCCTTGATCAAACGGCACTTACTCCATGTTACAAATGGACCGCTGTAAACATATCAAAGGTATGAAATAATTTGAGAGCATATGAATTACAATGAAAGACCATAAACATCAAAAAGAGATTTCAAAAGGCTTTAAAAAATACGAGCAAGTAAGTAAGGCAAGTTTCAAGTTCTTTTCAGCAGTTGACAAATTAAAGATCAATTTACAATCTGAAATTGTTCCAGTGATTGATTCACTAAACAGAGTTCTTGTGTTTGATTTTAAAAGCCCGTTAGATGTACCGCCTTTCAAGAGAGCAGCAATGGATGGATATGCCGTCATATCCAAAAATACCACGGGTGCATCTCAAACCAACCCAGCTTTGTTGAAGATGATAGGAAGATTAAATGCGGGTGAGAAATCTGGGTTAAAAGTACGACCCGGAACTGCAATGGCCATTGCTACAGGCGCAAAAATGCCAAAAGGGGCAGACTCGGTGGCGATGGTGGAAAATACATCAGCAGATTCGGATAGAGTTCAGATATTCAAACAGGTAGAGTATGGAAAAAACGTTGCACATGTAGGGGAGGATGTTCAGAAAGGACAAATTCTAATCAAAAAAGGGACGCTTTTGACCTCACAGGATATTGCAATAATGTCATCAGTAGGAGTAAACAAGATACCAGTTTATCGAAAACCCCGAGTTGCAATTTTTTCAACAGGCAATGAGCTTGTCGAGCCAGGCTCTAGGCTTACAGAGTCATCCATTTATGAAAGTAACAGATACATGCTCTCTTCTTTGGTCAAGGAATCAGGCGGTGAAGTTGTAGATCTTGGTATATGCCCAGATGATAAAAAAAGTATTCAGAGAAGATTAAAGAGCGCACTCTGTTATGACATTGTGATTATTTCCGGAGGTACGTCTGTTGGTTCAAAGGACTTTGTACCTGAGGTGATTAATGAAACGGGTCGTCCCGGAGTTATAGTTCATGGGATAGCAATGCGGCCAGGATCTCCTACTGCACTTTCAATCATAAACAAGACACCCATAATTTCAGCTCCGGGCTATCCAGTATCAGCATATTTTGCATTTTTTACTTTTGCAAGGCCCCTGATAATGAAATTATTAAAAACATCAGATAGTCATGTAACCACAATTGATGCGATAATCACAAAGACTCTAAAATTACATCAAGGAATGAGAACGTTTCTCAGAGTAAAACTGGATAAGAAAAAACAAGGAAATAATTTCAAACATTATGCAGAACCAATTAGTGCAACAGGTGCTTCATTACTTTCAACATTGACCAAATCAAATGGTTTTGCAATATTGGATAACAAGTCAATAATTAAGAAAGGCGAAAGAATTCAAGTGATAACTATGAGACAGGTAGGAGGACTTGATTGAAAATTAATCATACAACAAAACTTTCTGAAAATAACATACAACCTAGTCTTCAAGACTCATTTGGAAGAACTGCAAAAAAATTAAGAATATCAGTTACTGATAGGTGCAATCTACGGTGCATGTACTGTATGCCTCAAGGAAATGACAAATGGTTTGACCGCTCAGACATTTTGACATATGAGGAGATAGAAAGACTAGTACGTATTTTTGTCAAACTAGGCATAGAAAAAGTCAGAATCACTGGAGGAGAGCCATTGTTAAGAGCAGATATTGAAAAATTGGTTGCAAAATTAGCCAAAATTGATGGTCTAAAATCAATTAGCATGACTACAAACGGATTGCTATTTTCACAAAAAGCCAAGCAGCTGAGAGAAGCAGGACTGACAAGCGTAAACATAAGCTTGGATACCTTCAGGCCAGATGTATTCAAAAAGATTAGTGGAACAGAAGGTCTGGAAAAGATACTAAAATCCATAAAAGATGCAAACAAGATTGGACTAAAAGTAAAGGTCAACACTGTGATCATAAGAGGACAGAATGATGATGAGATTTTAGATTTTGCAAGATTTGCAAGAGATACTAACAACTTGGTTCGATTTATTGAATTCATGCCGCTTGATGGTACAGGAATATGGAAAAGGGATCTGGTAGTGACAAAAAAAGAGATAATGGATACAATAAGCAAAAATACAAGGATAGAATTACAACCTATTTCTCAAAATAATTCCGAACCTGCTTCGATTTATCAATTCAGGGATGGAATTGGAATGTTGGGATTCATTCCATCAATTACAGAACCATTTTGCGGAAACTGTGACAGAGTAAGAATAACGTCCGATGGGCGATTTCTTACTTGTCTTTTTGAGAATCCTGGAAATGACGTCAAAAATTTAATGCGTTCAACCAAGTCAGATGATTATATATTAAATCACATTTTGGAAGCAATGCAAGGCAAGCCAGAGGGCATAATAAAATTAATCAGATCTGATCAGTTAAAGCCAAAATTGAATTTGATGCACACTATAGGAGGATGACATGACACAAAACAAGCAACTACAAATCATCAGGGTGAAATTATTTGCATCATTCAAGGAAATAGTTGGAAAAAGCGAAGTCTCATTTGAAATTGAAAAACATGCGACTATATCTGACCTAAAAAAAATACTGTTAAATAATTATCCTCTATTGTCATCTCAGAAATTCCAAGCAATTTATGCAGTAAATCACAAAGTAGTTGACGATTCCACCTTGCTATCAGCCGATGATGAAATTGCAATCTTTCCTCCAGTGAGCGGTGGCACGATCTCAATAACCGAGAAACCAATCGACCTAAATGACATATTATTACACTCCAAAGACGAGTCTGCAGGTGCAACTACTCTATTTCTGGGTACTGTGAGAGACCACAATGATGGACAAGTCGTCTCAGGCATACATTATGAAGCATACAAAGAGATGTCAGAGTCAGTTCTCTTAGAGATAGAAAGCGAGGTTCTTAAAAAATGGGATATAAAAAAATTCATTGCAATACACAGAATAGGGGATCTGAAAATCGGAGATGTGAGTGTGGCAGTTTCAATATCAACAGAGCATCGAAAGGATGCTTTTGAAGCATGTAGGTATACTATAGATGCAATAAAGATCAAAGTACCAATATGGAAAAAAGAAAAAACTGTGATTGGGCAGCATTGGGTCCAAACCAAGTGATTAGACATGGGAATGTTTGACGTAGCAAACAAGCCAGACACATTACGACGAGCCGTTGCATTGGCAATAGTGAAAACTTCACCTGAATCAATACAACTTGTAAAAGAAGGAAGGTCCCCAAAAGGCGATATCATCGAAACTGCAAAGATTGCTGCAACCATGGCCGCAAAGAAGACATGGGATCTATTACCATATTGTCATTCAATTCCAATTGACAATGTCAAAGTAGACATTGAATTGAAAGAAAGTTCCATTGAAGTTAGAGTGGAGACAAAGACGGTTTGGAAGACAGGGGTAGAGATGGAATCATTGACAGCTGCTTCAATTGCTGCTCTTACAATTTATGACATGCTCAAACCGGTAGATGACAACTTATCAATCGAATCAATAAAACTTCTTGAAAAGAGCGGTGGTATAAAGGGTATTTCAGAAAAAGGCGGCAAGAAACTTCGAGCTGCAGTTCTTGTGATAAGTGATTCTACCTCGCAAGGTACCCGAGAAGACAAGTCTGGCAAATTAGCTGTTGAGACATTAAAGAAAAATGGTTTTGAGATATCAGAGTATGCTGTTGTTGCAGATGATTTGAGTTCAATAGAATCAAGTCTTGCAAAATTTTGTGATGAACTCAAAGTTGATCTTGTCATAACAACTGGAGGAACAGGAATTGGTCCAAGAGATGTTACCCCAGAGGCTACTAGAAACATCATAGAAAAAGAGATGCAAGGATTATCAGAGGCTATGAGAACATATGGTCAAAGAAGAACACCTCTATCTATGTTATCTAGAGGAATCTCAGGTGTTAGAGGCAACACACTTGTCGTAAATATGCCGGGCAGTACTAAGGCAGTTTCAGAGTCATTTGAAGCGTTATTTCCAGGACTATTACACATATACAAGATGTTAGGCGGTTATGGACATTAATTGAGATATTATTTTTGCTAATACCAGTATTTTTTGGAATTAGCTTCATTTATTCGAGCGTAGGCTTTGGAGGAGGAAGTAGTTATATTGCAATACTAGTTCTTGCAGGGACTAGTCTTGTTCTAGTACCTCCAATTTCACTTGTACTTAACATAATAGTAGCAGGAATTGCGCTGTTTAATTTTACAAGGGCTGGTCATCTCTCCTTGAGATTTGCATTACCTTTCTTGACATCCATACCATTTGCCTTTTTTGCGGGAACAGTGCAACTACCTCAAAATAACTTGTCTATTATTTTCATAATTGCCCTCTTTACCGCATCTGTTGCTCTCCTCATATCTGGAATAAAAAAAATAGAGAGTCAGCCAAACAAAGTAAAACGAATAAATCTTAATCAAAAACAATTGCTCGCAGTTTCTGTTCCCACAGGTGCAGGACTTGGAACACTTGCAGGACTTGTAGGGATTGGAGGGGGAATATGGTTGTCCCCACTATTGATCTTGACCGGAATTTCAGATACGAAGAAGACTGCAGCCACTGCAAGCCTGTTTATAGTAACAAATTCGATTGCAGGCCTAATTGGACATTCCATCAAAAGTGTCCCAAACATTTCTCTTCTCATACCTCTTGCAGTTACAGTACTTGTAGGCGGAATAATTGGTTCCAAACTTGGAGCATTCAAGTTCGATCATGACAAATTAAGGATAATAGTTGGAGGAGTTGTCGGAGCAGCAGGGATCAGTCTTACAATTAAACTACTAATGGGATAGATTTCAAAACTGATCACACCTTTTCTTTCAAACGAGAATCTTAAATAACAACAAATCATGTTCTAAGTATTGCAGATTAAGTCATTAATTGCATTAGTTTTATGTAGTGCTGTTTTATTATTCCCAGCCTATGGTCAGACCAGTTCAGATGCAATAACAGTGACAACTGATAAGACAACGTACTCAGATGGATCTACAATCATAATTTCTGGAAAGGTGTTAGAGCAGCTCAATGTGCCCATATCCGTAGTAATCAAAGATTCATTACAACATATAGTATTCATTGGTCAAGTAAATCCAAATCCTGACAACACTTATTCCACTCAAGCAGTTGCTGGCGGAAACCTTTGGACATCTGCTGGTTCATATGAAATCGATGTAACGTATGCAAGCACTGATAGAACTGCCAAGACAACATTTGAGTTCACAGGACTTGAGTCGCAACAAGTTAGAAATCAGACAAGTATGAATCAAACAAATCCAAACCAGGCAATCCCAGAATTTGGTCCACTTGCAGGAATGATCATTACAATATCAACAATTGGCATTATTGTAGTATCACGAAGATTTCATTTTTAGGTATGGATTTCAATCTGCGTGATTTATCTAATAAGTTCTAAATTGAGACAAAATCAACATAGAAAATAATTACAGGTATCCACCCTTTGCTTCACCTGATACACGTGGTTTACCAAACATTTCTGCCACCCGTTTATACCAATCAAGTTCTTGTGCAGAAAGAGGTTTTATCTTTTTCATTGCTTCTTGAATGTGATATAGATGAACTTTGAGCTCTTGCGCATTCTTTTCAGCATCTTTTGGATCTTTGTACTTGGATATGTGCTCCCTCATTGCAAGCATCAGTGCAGCTGATGTGAATGCTGCAATATCTGCACCAGTATACCCCTCTGTCATATCTGCCAATTTTTCAATACTTACATCTTCTGCAAGAGCAACTTTTCTTGTATGTATCTGAAGTATCTTGAGTCTTGAATCTCTGTCTGGAGGAGGAATGTAAATTATTCTGTCAAATCTTCCAGGTCTTAAAAGAGCTGGATCAACAATATCAGGTCTGTTGGAAGCAGCTACTACGACGACATCCTTTAGAACTTCTAGACCATCAAGCTCAGTTAGCAATTGACTAATCACTCGTTCAGTTACATGAGAGTCTCCAAAATCTCCACCACGAACTGGAGCTATGGCATCTATTTCATCAAAGAAAATTATACATGGCGACGCTTGTTTTGCCTTTCGAAATACTTCTCTGACTCCTTTTTCAGATTCACCTACCCATTTTGATAAAAGTTCGGGACCTTTTATGCTAATAAAATTTGCTTGACTTTCATTTGCTGCCGCCTTTGCAAGTAATGTTTTTCCAGTACCGGGAGGACCATAAAGAAAGATTCCTTTTGGAGGAATAGCATTAGTCTTTTCAAAAAGTCCACTATAGCTTAATGGCCATTCTATTGCCTCCAATAATTCCTGTTTGACGTTTTCTAAACCTCCAACATCTATCCAGTGTACATTAGGTATCTCAACAAATACTTCTCTCATTGCAGATGGTTCCAATTCTTTTAGAACTTCAGTAAAGTCTTCCATTGTAACTTGGATTTTGTCTAAAATCTCTCGGGGTATACTTTCTTGAGATAGATCTATTGATGGCAATACACGTCTAAGTGAACGCATTGCTGCTTCTTTAGCAAGTGCGGCAAGGTCTGAACCTACAAATCCATGTGTGACATCTGCCAATTTTTCAAGATTGACATCATCAGTAAGTGGCATTCCACGTGTATGAATATGTAATATCTCCAATCTTCCATTCCTGTCTGGAATTCCAAGCTCAATTTCCCTATCAAATCTACCAGTTCTCCTCAAAGCGGGGTCTATTGCATGAAGTCGGTTGGTCGCACCAATGACTACAACTTTTCCTCTGGATGATAGACCATCCATTAACGAAAGTAGTTGTGCTACTATTCTTCTTTCCACTTCTCCTGTCACTTCTTCTCTTTTTGGTGCAATGGAATCCAACTCATCTATAAAAATAATAGAAGGGGCATTTGCTTCTGCTTCTTTGAATATCTCACGTAATCGCTCTTCACTTTCACCATAAAATTTGCTCATAATTTCAGGACCTCCTATAGAATAGAAATTTGCACTAGTCTCATTTGCAATTGCCTTTGCAAGTAGTGTTTTTCCAGTACCAGGTGCACCATAAAGCATGACACCTTTTGGAGCTTCGACCCCAAGTCTTTTGAATATCTCAGGATGCCGTAAAGGTAAATCCACCATCTCTCTGACCTTTGCGACTTCATTTCGTAGTCCTCCAACATCCTCATAGGTTACGGAGGGTATTCCTTCTTTTCCGGCACCTTTTCCTACAGATTCAGAGATCGTAGTCTTGGTATTTTTTTGTATTATTACTGCACCAGAAGGCATTGTAGTTACAACAGTAAGATCTATTCTCTGACCCATTATCGAAATTGGAATGATATCACCTTTAGTAACTATCTGACCTGCGAGCAGCTCTGCCAAATATTCTCCAGGATCCACGATTCGTAGTGGCTCCATCGGTGCGAGTGTAATCGATTTTGCATCCTTTACCTCCACTTTTTTTATCTCGACTTTGTCACCAATACCTACGTCTAGTTTATTGCGAATGTAGCCATCTATTCTTATGAATCCTTTTCCTGCATCCTTTGAATATGCAGGCCAGTTAAGAACAGTTGTTATTTTTCCACCAGCAGAAATTTCTATTGCATCACCACTTGAAAGTTTGAGTTTTTCAGCAACAACGGGATCTATTCTTGCAATACGTCTTCCTACATCTTTAGAATCAACTTCAGAAACGATAAGACTTGTCAGACCATCTTTTGTTTTTCTAGTACTCATTTTCTCTATTCACTAGTCTGGAGTATTTAATATATTAGTAGCAGTTTATCATTTATGAAAATCTAGATTTTGAAAGGTGAAAATAAAAATTTAGAGTTATTCTACTTGGATTGATCTTCCCTTGGATTGTTTCTTCTTTTGGAAGACTAACTCAAGTATACCATTTTTGTAGCTTGACTTGACTGTGTCAGCGTCTGCATCTGTCGGTATGTCAACTACCTTGTGATATTTTCTTGATGAAGTTTCTGCAGAGATTTCTACACTATGATCATGTGCGTTTACCTGAATGTTTTGTTTTTCTGCACCTGGAAGCTCTACAACAACTTTGATTTCTTTGTCTGAAGTTATTATGTCTGCTAATGGTTCAGTTTCTGCTGAGAGTTTCGGCCCTTCAAGACTAAAGGGTTTGACATTACCAAATTCTCGTATCACAGGCTTGCCGTCAGGACCAATTGTTGCGCTATAGCCATATACGATTGGACCAATTTCCCTTACCTTACCTCCTTCAGGAGTCTCATATTCTCGTACTAGTTCCTTTGGTGCTTTTGGGAATTTCTTAAAGTGTTCTTGGAACATTCGTTCCATTTCTTTTTGCATGTCATCCATGTCTCTGAAACCTGGAAATCCAAAACCAAATCTTGGTTTTTTCCAGAATCTCTTAATCCATTCATCAAATTCGTCGTCCCATGCGCTCATGTAATCACCATAACAATACGGTCTTATTTAACAAATTCCAGATTATCATAGATGAAAATCAAAATTAATGAAATTGTAAATTCTAATGTATTATCATTACCGGACATTTTGCAAGCTCTGAGACTTTTCTACTTACACTTCCAAGAGCCTTTATCTGTCCTACACCGTGAAGACCCTGACTTCCTATTACAATAAGATCAGGATGCAACCCACGTTCATATTTTAGAATTGCTTCAACAGGCCTTCCTGCTACTACTTCATAGTATGAATCCAATGCACCTTTTGATTTGCATATAGCAACATCTGCAAGAAGTTCTTTTCTTGCAAGAGACTTTGCAGCAACTATGAACTCACCAATTGATTTTTCCAATCTTGTATCTTTTTTTAATAGTGCAAGCAACATCCCAGGAGGAAAATCAGTTGTATCTACTGCAGTAACCAGATATATTTTTGATTTGAATTTATTTGCAATTCCAATTGCATGCAGAAGTGCTTTTCTAGAATATTTTGAACCATCTATTGGTACCATTATTTTCTTAAACGGAGTATTATTCGCCATTGTTTTTATCACATTACGTGTATACTTAAACCTCGGTTGTAACTTTCAGGGTTGATAACAATATGTTCCTTAAAAGCGACCTTTGGTTCCAGGATGTCTGAGAGTGACATATTATCTTTGATTTTCATCGACGTTTTCAATCATGTGTGATTTATATCATCCCTAATTATCGTAGACAAAAACTAACACGTTTACTTTTATAGCCCTACATTATTAGAGTGAAGAAGAGACAAACAAAATGAGTTCACCACAAGTCATCTATGAACATTTGAAAGAAATTCGCGATCTGAAGGTAGACAAGTTGTTAAAGAAGGCAACTGCCGTTGATTCTTCTGATTCCATATCTAAAATTGTAGGAGTTTTGGTAAATTCAAACTCTTACGAGGTATTTTGTATGGATGGCAAGGATGTGCTTACGATAAGTGCTAGAGAACTTTTAGGCATCAAAGACATTGAAAATATGAAGATAAAACCATTATTACGAAAGATTCAACCACTTACTAGAAAAGACACGGTGGAGAAGGCAGCTGCTATTTTATCACATTACAGAATGCGTTCTGTTCCAGTAGTGGAAGGCAATGAGATAGTCGGAGTAGTCAATGGAAAAGACATTGTAGAGTTATTACACAAACAAGACTTGAGATGGGTATCAGCTAATAACATACTAACTACAGATCCAATTACAGTAAAGAATACAGATTCCCTTGCAACTGCAAGAAGACTAATGATAACAAAAAGAATTGATCACATTCCAGTCATAAAAAGTGGAAAAGTTTCACAGGTCTTGACATCAATGCACTTGTTACAAGTAATCAAGCCAGGAGAGAGACTTGGAATGGGGTTGCGAGGACTAAACTTACACAAGAAATACGAATCAGATATTGGAAATATCGGCAGCACGCGTATTCCAAATCTTAACACCAATGCACCACTCAGTACAGTAATAGAATCAATGTTAAAGAATGATTCATCATGTTGTTTGCTTACTTTATGGGGCAATGTACACGGAATAATAACTTACAAAGACATAATCAACATTCTTGAATCAAAAATACCAAGCGAGGTTCCATTATTCATTGTCGGACTTCCAGAAGACTATAGTAGTGCAGAGATTGTCAAGACAAAGTTTGATAAAATAATTAGAAATCTTACAAAAGTATACCCCGAGGTAGAACAAGCAAAGGCATCGATTAAGACAGTACACAACCCCGTTAGCAACAGACCGCACTACGAAGTTTCAGTCAGGGTATTCAGCCCATATAGAACATACAACTATACTGAAATGGGATGGGATCTCTCAAAGGTTTTTGATACTTTAGGTAACAAAGTAATCAGAAACTTGACTCAACGTAGCAAAAAACGTTGGAAGACTACTATTAGAAAGATAGACAAAAAAGATATCTTCTAAAAAACAAGTATTATAGATTAGAATTTTTCTACAATGTAAAATGCCGAATATTAGAAGATATTTTGCATTCTGAACGATATTATGGAATGACGTTCTAAACATAGCCGATACATCATATGGATGGAGATCATTTCTGGAAACAAAACATGTGTTCTGATTGTAAACGAATAAAGTGTAAGAAGGGATGTAATTGCGATTGTCATTGGGACAAAAGCAATATGTAAAACAGTGAAAATTACTCTTGGTTATGTTATTGTAGTATGATGTTTTTTGTTCTTGACATTGTCAAATTCCGCATCTGTCTTGATTCCAAATTTTCTAGTCTTACTTTACTATAAGTACAGGGATCTTAGAATCATGAAGCACACCATTTGCCACACTGCCAAGATATTCTTTACGTGGATTACCCTCACCTCGTGAACCCATTACTATGATATCAGATTTGCTTGATTTTGCATAACCAGCTATCGTTTTAACTAGATCACCCGATACTACTACTTTTTCGTTGAATGATATCCCATGCCTTGCAGTACTTGTTCTTGCATGTGACATTATCTTTTTGGCATTTTTCATCAACACAATTCTATAGGATTTTAGTATCTGTGCCACCTTAGGGGAGAAGTTGGGTATGACATAGATGCCAGTTATGGCAGCATTACTCTGTCTTGCTAGTGAGATTGCCTCATTTAATCCTCGAATAGAATTGAGTGATCCGTCAAGTGGTACAAGAATTTTCTGGAATCTATTTTGTAACATGTTTTATTACTCTGACTTTAACTGATTTAAACTCAGGACATAATTTCTAAGTTTGATAATCATCAGAGCAATATCTCGATACAGAGAGTTTACATCATATGGCAGCGGAGTGCATCCTACAGAAAACCAATGATCTATACCATGTACTGATGAAAGTAAGCAGTAAAGCCAAGATCACTACCGATAAACTAGAATTTAACCAAAGTTTTACAACAACATAGCCTAAAAATGTGCATACTTAATTCACTCATCCAACGTTAAAAATCAGCCATGATAATCTTGATCAGATTTTTATAAATTAGCGCATAATATAATACGGACGCAATCCGACTCTGAAAAAATCTTGAACTTTTTGGAGGGCTAGATTTTTAGGATAACGGGTGACCAAAGGATCGCTACGATCTGAATCACAGAAGGCTTGCGTCCTTTACCATGTAAATATTGGATGTGTTTTACTGTACATACAAGATCTTTAGAGGGTCTGCGGCTGTTTTCCTGTCTGAAACACAACCAGATAAAAAAACGTTCTAGAATGGCCCAATATGCCAATTTTACCCATGATTTGAGATATTAGATGAGGAGGGAGATTATCAAAAATGATATTCTTCATGGATGTATTTATCATGAAAAGACTAAAGGCAAGATAATGCTGTTTGAACATCCCATACTCCTAACCTCCATTCTAAAAAAAGCAATCACGGTAACCCCAAAGACAGATGTAATTGCTGCACGAGATCTCTTACTACGATACAAAATAAAGCGCCTAGTAGTGGTGAAAAATACCAACAAACCTGTTGGCATCATAACAGAAAAAGACCTTACAAGAGCCACATCTACTTTTAGTGGACGAGACATAGGAGACATGACAGTAGGTGACTTTATGTCAGAGAATCTAATAACAGTAAAGAAAAATAATTCCATTTACGATTGTGCCAAATTAATGAAGAATAATAATACAAGCTCAGTCATAGTGCTAAATGAAGATGATTCACTTACTGGAATTATCACTAAAACTGACCTTGTCGGAGCATTTTTGATCAATGGAGCAACAGGTAAAGAAGTATCAAAATACATGAGACGCAAAGTAATTACCGTAGACCCTAAAGAGTCACTTTTCGTAGTTCAAAGCGTACTTGTCAATAACAAAATCTCGAGGGTGATAGTAGAGAAAAATAAAATGCCCGTAGGAATTATCACATATCGAGACTTTCTCCCTGCAAAAACAGCTAATTGGATACAGGAATATACTGAAATAGACAATCTAGACGAGTTGAAAAATTATCCAAGACCAAATGAATTTAATGCAAATAGTCTTGATCATGCCATCACATTTAGAGCAGAAGACATCATGACTCCAAATCCTGTGATGATAAACAAAAATGAATACGTCTTCAAAGCCGCATTGCTGATGATCCGCCATCAGATAAGTGGATTACCTGTTATTCATAACAAATTATTGGTTGGAATCATTACAAAATCCGACATCGTGTGTGCCATATCAGAGGGTTAGGAAATTCAGAACCCGTCATATAGATAATAGGAGACCTATCAGATAGAATTCCAGAGTATGAATCTAAAAAACAGAATCTACATAGAACCAACAAAAATATTTCCTACGTTTCGCAAAAAGTTTGAGATTGTAGAACGGAAGGGAGTAGGTCATCCTGACACAATGTGCGATCTTATAATGGAAAGTATCGAGATTAAACTATCAAAATTATACCTCAAAGAGACTGGCTACATCCAACATCACAATTTAGACAAGGCATTACTTGTAGCAGGTCAGACAGAGAATAGATTTGGAGGGGGCAGGGTGTTAAAACCAATGAAGATGATAATAGGAGATCGTGTAACTATTACCAAAAATATAACATCAACCAAGATAGAACGATTAGCTTCTGGTACTGCAAATTCATGGTTAGAAGATAATTTACGATTTGTAAAAAGAAAAGACATTCGATATCAGTTTGAGTTTGGCCACGCATCGGAAGAACTACGTTCACTCTTTGACAAAAAACAAGATGTCGGAGCAAACGATACATCAGCACTTGTAGGATATGCACCAATTACACCTACAGAGAAAACAGTATTAGAAACGGAAAGATTCTTGAATTCTAAAAAATTTAAAAAAGAATTCAAGGAGTCAGGAGAAGATATCAAGGTGATGGGATTTAGACACGGTAAATCGTTAGACCTTACCATCGCCATGGCTTTTGTTGATAGTTATGTAGAATCAGAAAAACAGTATTTCAAAAGAAAAAAGGAAATGGTGCAAGCACTTGAAGAATTTCATGCAGACAATACACTGTTCAAAAAACCAAACATCATAATTAACAACCTGGATAAAGAAAATCAGGGCATCAGAGGACTATATCTAACTGTCCTAGGCACATCAGCAGATAGTGCAGACTCGGGTGAAGTTGGAAGAGGAAACAGGGCAAACCAAGTGATATCATTGAACAGACCATCAGGTTCTGAAGCCATAGCTGGAAAAAATTCTGTTACTCACATAGGAAAAATATACAACAAGCTTTGCTTCAAGATGGCAGAAGAAATTTATCAAAAACTTTCAGGAATTGATGAAGTATACATTTGGATGTATAATGTTATAGGAAATCCAATTAGTCAGCCAAGTGCGGTGGTAGTTCAACCTGTAACAAAGCAAGGCAAAGTACATGAATCAGACATCAATAGAATAATTCAAGAGAATCTATCCAAAATAGATGAATTTTGTAAGGATTTGATGACTGGGAGACATACAATAGCCTAAACTACAAATTCAAATCTCTTTTCCTTGTAGCTATCCTCTAATTTTCCCACTATTGGTATCTTGTTTCCACAAAACTTGCACTTGTTTTCATCATCAAGATCCCATTTGAGAATGTCAAAGTTGAATCGCCTTACAACTATCTTTTTACATTCCGAACAATATGTATGCTCAAGTGGATGCCCCGGTACATTTCCCACATAGACATACTTGAGACCTTCTTTGACTGCAATTGCATGGTGTTTTTCAAGTGTTTCAACAGGGGTCTCTGAAAATTCCATCATTTTATAATGTGGAAAGAATCGTAGAAAATGAATAGGCATTTCAGGCCCAAATAGATCATAGATAAATTTACAAAGTTTTTTTGCATGTTCTAGATCATCCCCGACTTTTGGCACAATCAGGTCAGTTATCTCCACATGTATCTTTGTCTTATCTTGTAATTCCACCAATGTATCAAAAACGGGTTGTGAGTTTGGTATGCCTACATACTTTCTGACAAATTTCTCTTCACCGTTTCCTTTGAAATCAACTGTAATACAATCCAAAAATTCATTCATCATCTTGACTGATTGAGGAGTGACATATCCATTTGAAACAAATATGTTAAAGAGTCCCTTTTTTCTTGCAAGAACTCCACAGTCTCTAGCATATTCCAGGAAGATGCTTGGTTCATTGTAGGTATATGCAATTCCTTGCGAACCATACTGTTGAGCAAGACTTACAACTTGTTCAGGAAGAATATCTATTCCTTCAATTTTTCGGCGCTGACTCAGATCGTAATTCTGACAATATTTACACATCCAGTTACAACCAGTAGTACCGATAGAGAATATTTTACTACCTGGACGATAATGTGTAACAGGTTTTTTTTCTATGGGATCAATATGACACGCTGCGACTTTGCCATAGACATAAAGAACAAGTTTACCATCCTTATTCCCTCGTACACCACAAAGACCTATCTGATCCTTACCTAATTCACAATATCTTCCACATGCCAGACACCTAACCTTGTCATTTGGTAGTCTCTCATACAGGATGGCGTCTTTTTGCAATGTTTACAAATACTTTTCATAAGATATTAAGCAGATAATCAGTTATCACTTGTGAAAATCCCTTTCTAATTTATTAAGTACAAAGTCTTAGGAAATTCGAAGACAAAATGAGCAAAAAGCACGATGTAATACACATAGATGAATCAGACAGGGGCACTTGCTATTATTGTGGAAAGCCTGCTGCAATCAAGGTTGCAATGTGGTCTGATCTTTCACCTACAAGTGAAGATACAGAGCAAAATTGGCGAGCTGTTTTGATATGCAGAGATTGTAATGATAAACATAATTTGGTTGACGAACAAGGCCTTTCAGACACTTATCTCGGATATTAAACCGGATCACCACCTTGTCTCAAGAATTTTTTGGGGTAAAAGATGACCTCGGATTAGGAGTCAATACAATCAAAGTTCTACAAAGGAGATATTTACTACAAAATAAAAAAGGTGTCACAATAGAGACACCATCACGATTATTCAGAAGAGTTGCTGATGCAATTGCATCCATAGAGACAAACTACAATCAAAACATAGACGTAAAAAAAATCAGTGACCAATTTTACAAAATGATGTCAAGTCAAGAATTTCTGCCAAATACCCCCACTCTAATGAATGCAGGTACCGAAGTTGGACAGTTATCTGCCTGTTTTGTCATACCAGTAGGCGATTCGCTACAAGAAATTTTTGAAGCAGTAAAGTGGACTGCCATTATACATCAAAGTGGTGGAGGAACTGGTTTTAATTTTAGTAAATTACGTCCTCAGGGAGATTTAGTAAGATCAACAGGAGGAGTTGCCTCAGGCCCTGTAAAATTCATGACCATCTTTGACAAGACTACTGAAGTAATAAAACAAGGTGGAAAGAGACGTGGTGCAAACATGGGCATTCTTCGCGTTGATCATCCAGATATCTTGGAGTTTATTTCCTGTAAATCAAAAGAAGGATTTCTAGATAATTTCAACATCTCCGTTGCCGTTACTGATAAATTCATGAATGCAGTAAAAAACAATCAAGATTATTCGCTTGTCAATCCACGAACTAAACGGATTGTTGGAAAATTAAATGCAAAAAAGGTTTTTGAGCTTATAATTACAAGTTCTTGGGATACAGGAGATCCTGGAATCATATTCATTGATGAGATAAATCGACACAATCCTACACCATTTCAAGGAGACATGGAAGCAACAAATCCTTGTGGTGAACAACCGCTACTTGACTGGGAATCTTGCAATTTAGGCTCAATCAACTTGGCAAAAGTGGTAACAAACCATCAATTGAATTGGAAGAAACTGAGTAAATTAGTTCATTTGGGTGTACGATTTTTGGACAATGTAATAGATGCAAACAAGTATCCATCAGACCAGATAAGACTTGTTACACTGTCAAATAGAAAAATAGGAATTGGTGTAATGGGATTTGCAGATGCTCTCATCAAAATGAATATTGCATATAATTCAGAAAAAGCATTCAAAATAGGTGAGAAGATAATGAAATTTATCAAAATTGAGGGTCATCATGCCTCTCAGATACTCGGAAAAGAGAGAGGAAATTTTCCAAATTTCGAAAAAAGCATATGGAAAAACAAGTATGATAACATGCGCAATGCAACTGTTACGACCATTGCTCCAACTGGAACAATTTCAATTATTGCAGGGTGCTCATCTGGGATAGAACCACTATTTGCAGTATCATATGTAAGAAACGTAATGGAAGGAACACGATTACTTGAGACTAATCATGATTTTGAAAAAATGGCAAGAAGAGCCAATATTTTTTCTCAAAGGATCATACATGAAATTACAGAAAATGGCTCGATTCAAAATATTTCAGGAATACCAAAAAATCTCAAGAGATTATTTGTTACTGCACTTGACACATCCCCCGAAGTTCATATCAGGATGCAATCAGTATTTCAGAAACATACTGATAATGCAGTTAGTAAGACAGTGAATCTACCTCAGGGTGTAAGTCCAGACGAAGTTAAAAAAGCATACTTGCTGGCATACAAATTAAAATCAAAAGGTGTTACAGTGTATAGATACGGTAGTAAATCCAATCAAGTACTCACAGTTGAGTCCACTGAAAAGGGGTTAAATAAAAAACAGATGATTGCAGATTCAGAGTTTGGAGGAGGATGTGAAGGAATTGTCTGTCCACATTAGAATTATCGAATTTTAAAACTGTTTTTCATGATCATATAATTTGTAAAGCATACAATACGGCATAACACGTACTCCCGAGATTACATACAGTAACCAAGTACAGAATTATTTTGATTGTTACATTCCCATTTCTTGTCCAGGACGTGGACTGGGTGGGCTACTTCTTGATGATGCAACTACATTGTCTATTCTTAAAATCATATTGGCAGTCTCAGTTGCAGATTTTATGACTTGTTCTTTTACCTTAGTGGGCTCTATAACCTGTGACTTTTCAATATTGCCAACTTGTCCATTAATCGTATCAATTCCTGCCCATTTCTCTCCTGCATTTTGTCTTGATCGTAATTGTGTAATGGCATCTATAGGATTCATTCCCGCATTTCTTGCAAGAGCCAAAGGTATAGACTCTAGTGCTTCCGCAAATTTTTCAACAGCTAGTTGCTCTCTGCCAGATAAAGTCTGAGCCCATAGCCTAAGCTTGTATGAAACATATGCTTCAGGTGAACCCCCGCCATATACAATCATAGGTTTTTCTATGACATCTTTTACAACCATTAATGCATCATGAAGTGATCTATCTACTTCATCAATTACTCTTTGTGAGCCACCGCGTATCAATAAAGTAACAGCTTTAGGATTCCTGCATCCTTCAATAAACACCCAGTTATCATTTTCAATTGTTCTTTCTTCAACTGTTGCAGATTCTCCCAAATCTTTTTCAGTTAGATCATTGACACTTCCAACAATTCTACCTCCAGTTGCTTTTGCAAGTTTAGACATGTCACTTTCTTTTATTCTTCGTACCGCAAGTATGCCAGCCTTTGACAAATGGTGTTGTGCAATATCATCAATGCCTTTCTGACAGAGAAGCACATTTGCTTTAGAAGATTTTATCTTTTCAACCATTCCTCTTAAAATACTATCTTCTTCCTCCATAAACGACTTGATTTGATCAGGACTTGAGATGTTTATCTTGGCCTCAAACTCTGTCTTTTCTATCTCAAGCGGAGATGAGATCAAAGCAATTTTTGCATTCTCAATTTTTTTTGGCATTCCACTGTGAACTACTTCCTTGTCTAAAACTATTCCAGATATCAGCGTACTATCTAAAACCGAACCTCCTGCCTTTTTTTCAACTTTAATATTATTCAAATCAACATTGTATCCTTCAGCTTTTTGAGTCACAACAGACAATGCAGCATCAACTACAAGTTTTGCAAGATCAGCAGCTTCTACTGATATCAATTTAGTTTGCATGGTAGTTATTGCGATTTTTTCAAGAATTTCCCTGTTTTTTGGTTCGACTTTTTGCGAGATTTCACCAAGCAATGCGATAGCCCTCATTGCAGCCTTTTTGTAACCGTCTGCAATTATGACTGGGTGAATATCATTATCGATGAGGCTTTCGGCTTTTTCAAGCAATGCACCTGCCAAAACCACAGCCGATGTTGTCCCATCTCCTACTTCACTATCGGTAGCTTTTGCAACCTCAACCATCATTTTTGCTGCAGGATGTTGAACATCAATTTCCTTTAGTATAGTCGCCCCATCATTTGTAATAGTAATATCTCCAACAGAATCTACCAACATTTTGTCCATTCCCCTCGGACCAAGACTTGTGCTTACAATCTCTGCAATTAGCTTTGCAGCTGCGATGTTACTTCTTTGCGCATCCCTACCTCTTGATTGTTTAGAGCCTTCTTTTAGTACTATGACAGGAATACCTTCGGATGTTGTTTGTACAGATGCCATATCATAACGATATTTCATATTCAATTTTATAACATGTGAAGATTTTCAACAATGATAATCAACAATGATAAATTGGTGCTGATTCTTTTTATAAGACAAAATTACTAGAATAGTGTTCAAGATTATGCAAAAATCCAAAATAAAAAAATCAGAAATGTCAGAAAATCCATCCATATTACTTCTCGGCATTCCAGGACCAGGTTTGATAGGAACTATGTCCATGGCATACATTGTTCATACATTAAAGATGGATTTGGTTGGAGAGATAGAAAGCAGCCCAGCAACAATTGTATTCGTAGACAATGGTCAAATTGTCGGACCTGTTAGAATCTATAAAAAAGACAGGTTATTTGCAATCTTGTCTGACATTCCAATCGATTATGATAATGCAATAGACTTTACAGAATCTGTAATAGATTTCTCAAAAAAGAATAATGTCGATCTAGTTGTATTCATATCAGGCATCCATGTTCCTGAACGAAATGTATCAAATCTAAAAACATACGGACTTGTGACACATGAAAAACTTGAAAAAATGCTCTACGATAATGAGATTCCCAAGTTCCTTTCAGGAGTAATAAGTGGACCTGATGCCACAATTCTCACACAATTAAAAAATTCGCCCATACCAGCCATTGCCTTTAATACTGAATGTAACTACTTTTTCCCTGATCCTGATGCTGCAATGCAAACTATCAAGATAATATCACAGATCACCAAGCAAAAGATCGATCTAACCGAATTTAAAAAGCAGATGGATTATTTACGATTACAGAATAGACAACTCATGGAAGATACATTAAACGTGCTACAAACACAAAAAGAATCATCAACTGCCCCCCCGCAAATATACAAGTGATGCCCATTGGATGATTTTGCGTCGTTTATAGAAAAACAGATGAACTCCTTTTTTGGAGATGCTCTTTTTGATGATTTCATACACAAAGAGTTAGTCCCTCTTTCACACCTCAAGGAAAGACATTCCAGCTGGGTCTTAGAGATCGATCTGCCGCTAGTAGACAGGAAAAACATCGAGATAACATCATCAGATGATCACCTGACCGTAAAGGCAAAACTAACCAAGACGTTTTGTGTCTCGAGGGGAAGCATAGTGACAGAATTTGATTATTTCAAAAAGACCATAAAACTTCCAAGCGGTATAAATACAAAACAGATTTCTGCAAAATTCAAGAATGGTATTTTGAAAATCACAATGCCAAAACCTACAAATGGTAAAAAGATACCAATAGAATGATCATAGGTATTCCTATTTATTAAAATGAAATAATTTTTCAGTTTATTTTATGGTTGGCCAAAGTACAAAATATGCATAGAGAATAATATTTATTCCAAATATTACGAGTACAGCCACATTTGCAGTCACATTTTCTTAGTTTCAATCAAATTTTCACTTGTCTGTTATCTATTAATTCATTATTTGTAAGAGTATCTATACATTCAATCACTAGTAAGAATCTAGTGAACTATAGTAACAGGGCACTTTGCATGCTCTGAGACATGTCTTGCAGTACTTCCAAGCCTCTGAAGAGATGCAATACCAGTCAACCTTCTGCTTCCCATCACAATTAAATCAATTTTTGATCTTTTAGCCTCCTTTAGAATGGCATTTGAGATATCATCATGTACAATCTTATATGATGCCTTGGATCCTTCTTCCCTGCATTTTTCAGTAATCTTTTGAATCTCTTTTTCTCCTTGTTCTGTAAGAGATTTGACAACGCGTTGATAATTCATGACAGCGGCTCCAGAAAAAACAGAGTCACTTATTGGATAATAATTTGGAATCACCATGAAGAGTTTTAGATCGGCATTAAAATTTCTAGAGATGTCTTTTGCTAACTCTAACGCTTTTTTGGAAAGCGGTGAACCATCATATGGAACAAGGATGTTTTTTATCAACTAGAACATCGCCTTTACCTTATTTCTATATGGTTCAACAATTTTGCCAAATTCAGCAAAATCACTTTCAGATGGACTTTGCATCCGCATAGCAAATTGAGAGATAAATACAGTTAATGCGTTTCCCACCATCATGTTAAAAGTCAGTTCAGAGAGATCTCGTGTCCCTGGAAATGCTACTTTCAGAAATGGCAAGTATGCCTTAGTCTGGTTTATCATTAGTTCCATGTTCATTTCAATTGCAGTTTTTATGTCAGACGAGATTACCATCTAATTCACCAAAACAATTCGATATGGTTCAGACGCATAGTGATGTGCACATAAAAACACCATATTCCCATTCAACATTTTTGCAGTAATTGAAATTCCATTTAGTTCTTTTTTACACACATGACAAGTAAGTGGTTTGACATCTGATTGAACAAGTTTTTTTTCATGTTTCATATACAAATCATGAACTATGAAATTATCTGCCATCATGATACAATATATTTTCAACATTATTAAACTAGCCCACATTATCAAGAATGATTTTCAGAGCATGTTTTTCACAATTATAGACTATCAGTACAACAAGATCAGTACAAATTGATGCCACAACAAGACATGGAAAAATTGCCTGACAGAAAACCTAAATTGCCTTTTCGTTTTCTGCGCCAGTAGCAATATCGACTGCGCGGGAAAGTTTGTACATGAAAATTTTTCCTATTTTAGTATTGCCGCGAATGATGCTTACTACCTCATTCTCATCTTTCTCTTCCACAATCACAGTTACAATATACTTGTCTGCAAATTCAGGAATGAATGTCTCTGTGCCTTTTGCTGCATGAAGTGCAGGCCCAGCTGTTTTACCTCTTCCTCTGACTTTCATGATTGTGATTCCACCAACTGACAGTTTTTTTAGTGCGTCACTGATGGCCCGGACATCGTTTTGTGGAACAATAGCATCTATTCGAATCATGTAAATCATGACAGAATTTGTACTAAATAATATTTGCTAAAAAGAGACTTAGATTACCTGTTCGTCTTTTTTAGGAGTTTGAATGTCATATGCTTCAGATATTGTGGTGACAAATATTTTTCCAAATTTGGAAGATGTTCTAATGGCTGCAATTATCTCATTTTTCTTTTCATCTGCCACTACTACTTCCAAGATGAATCTTTCACCAAATTCAGGAGTAAAGACCTCGGTTCCCTTTGATGCATGTATTTCTCTGGCAATTGACTTTCCTCTGCCCCATCCTTTGTATGCAGTGATTCCACCAACTGACAGTTTTTTTAGTGCGTCACTAATTGATTTTATTTCATTTTCTGGGAGTATTACTTCAATCTTTAGCAAGATGCAAGGAAATGAAATCCCATATTAAAAAATCTTATGGAAGTATTTCTGATCCACGATAACCCATCAAAAAACAAATTTTTTTATACTTCATCTTTTCTAAGAAAGAAATCTTGCCAATTGACACAGGAGACACAGCATGGATGCTCATAGCTTCCAGTCTTGTATTATTAATGATCCCAGCTTTGGGATTATTTGAGGCAGGATTATTACGAAGAAAGAATACCGTCTCAATTTTCATGCAGATCTTCTTCGGATTAGCAATTCTCAGCGTCATGTGGTTTACATTTGGATTTAGTCTATCATTTGGACCTGATACTGGAATGGGTCTTACTGGAAACATGGATTGGACATTCCTCCGAAATGTACCATATGATTCAGGTCTACATTATGCTCCTACAATTCCAGGAGTCTTATTTGCAAAATTCCAGATGATGTTTGCAGTGATTACTCCTCTGCTATTGACGGGTGCAATTGCAGAGAGAATGAAGTTTAGTGCATATGTTATTTTCATCGTAGCATGGAGCGGACTGATCTATTACCCACTAGTTCATTGGATATGGGGCGGAGGATGGCTTGGACAAATGGGCGTAGTAGATTTTGCAGGAGGCATTGTCATTCACACCAGTGCAGGCATGGGCGCACTCGCAGCTGCCCTAGTCCTCGGAAGAAGACTCAACTATGGTCCATCCATCATGATTCCACATAGCATTCCAATCGCAGTTTTAGGTTCATCACTACTCTGGCTAGGATGGTTTGGATTCAATGCAGGTAGTGCACTTGCATCAGGAAGTTTAGCAGGCAACACAATTATCAATACTCACATCGCATCATCAATTTCTGCATTAATTTGGGTGGGACTTTCATGGATGCGAACAGGTAAGCCAAGTGTAATTGCAGCAATCAACGGAGCAATTGCTGGGCTTGCGGGAATCACACCGGCTTCTGGATACATAAGTGTAGAACATGCTTTCGTATTAGGAATGGCAATTGGAATAGGATCATATCTTGCAGTCTTGTTCTTCAAAGAACATCTCAAGATAGATGATGCATTAGATGTGAGCTCAGTTCACGGAGTAGCTGGAATAATAGGTTCATTAGGAATTGGAATATTTGCAAGTACACTGGTGAATCCAAGTGGTCCAAACGGACTCTTATTCGGACATCCACAACAATTACTCATCCAGGCTATAGGCGTTGGAGTAGCAGGAGTAATGGGATTCTTTGGAACATTTGCAATCATGAAAGTAATAGACAAATTAATCGGAGTCAGAGTATCGGCCAAAGTAGAAGAGGCAGGCCTTGACATAGAAGAACATGCAGAACGGGCGTACTCTGATGAAGACGAGTTTGGTAAAATGTAGGTCAGATTCTCACATAATCAAAAATATTGTTTTCTATCCAGAACAATACAATCTAAAAATCTTATATTTTTACGCAGAGAGTTTTTTTCGTAAAATGCCAAGCGTAGTTGTGGGGTCAGCCTTACCTTTTGTCTTTTTCATGACTTTACCAACTAGATAGTTGATAGTATCAGGATTTTGCTTTGCCTCCGATACCGCTTTTTCTTCTTCCTTGAACACTTCGTCAATTATCTTTTCAATTGAACCCACATCACTGACATGCCCCAAGTCAAGACTTGATATTACATCAGCAAGTGATTTTCCAGTTTTTACCATTTCTTGTAATGCAGTTTTTCCAGAATTTCTTGTTAATTTATTTGTCATAATGGAATCAGCAAGGTCAGTGATGTGTTTTGGCGTAATTTTTAGTTCGAGTTTCTTTTCCCTAGTATCTGCAAAGCCCATTAGATCAGTTGTAATTATATTGGATACTTCTTTGGCATTTTTCTCATTGTGTGCTTTATCAAACAGATCAGAATAGAATTTATCAGATGACAAGACATCAGATACTTGGGGAGGCAAACCATATTTTTTGACATATCTTTCCCTTCTTGCAACAATACTTTCAGGCATCTGCATTTTGATTTGTTCAATTGAATGATGCTCAATCAAAACAATGGGTATGTCTGCCTCTGGTAAATATCGATAGTCTTGTTCCTCTTCTTTGGATCTTGCGGAAACTGTTATTCTTCTTGCCTCATCCCAGTGCCTTGTTTCTGCCTGTACTGTGATTCCTCTTTCAACCAGGCTTTGTTGTCTTGTAATTTCAAAATGTAGTGCTTTTTCAATATCTCTAAAAGAGCCTACATTTTTGATCTCAACTCTATTTCCATCACCTTCAGATATGTTACCATCCACCCTCATCGCACCCTCAAGATATGGATCAGACACGCCTATATTTTCAACCAGATCTGCAAGTACATTCAAGAATACACGGACCTGCTTTGGAGTCTCAAAATCTGGCTCTGTCACAATCTCAACAAGTGGCGTACCAGCTCTATTGTAATCAATTAACGTAATCATCGTCTTCTCAGAAGTGCCCTCATAGACTAGTCTGCCAGGGTCTTCTTCTAGCTGTATTCTCCTGATTCGAATAGTTTTTCCTTCAATCTCAATTTTTCCATCAGAGCCAATGCTTGTAGGGCCATATGCATTATACTGTGTAATTTGAAAGTTTTTTGGCAAGTCCGGATAAAAGTAATTTTTCCTGAAAAATCCAATTTTTTCTGGAATTGTGCAACCTAGTGCGAGTGATATCATTGTAGCTTTTTCTACCGCTTTTTTATTTAGCAATGGAAGTGATCCAGGGAGACCAGCACAAACAGGACAGATGTTAGAGTTCGGTTCAAGGTTTCTATATTCTGCCTTGCATGAACAAAATAACTTGCTAGCAAGTTTTGTAAGCTGGCAGTGAATCTCTAATCCTATTTTTGTCATAAGGATATCTCCGGAAGATTGGAAGTTTCTTGTAATACATGAGCTGCTTGAAGTAGTTCTTTTTCCTTAAACGAGTTTGCAAACAGTTGGATGCCAATTGGCAAGCCAGAACTTGACATTGAAAACGGAACTGAAATGGCAGGAATTCCAGACAAGTTTGCTGTAATTGTATTGATATCGGTGAGATAGAGTTTGAGAGGATCATCGATTTTTTCTCCAACCTTGAATGGCAAAATAGGCATTGTTGGAGATATCAAATAGTCTACCTTCTTAAACGCCTCATCAAGCTGAGCCTTTATCATCGCTCTAACTTTTTGGGCCTTGAGATAATACTTGCCATAGTATCCCGCAGACAAGACGA
Organism: Nitrososphaerota archaeon; assembly: GCA_028867275.1. GTDB lineage: Archaea > Thermoproteota > Nitrososphaeria > Nitrososphaerales > Nitrosopumilaceae > Nitrosotalea. The sequence goes on along the minus strand of JAGWGU010000001.1, from coordinate 136,696 downwards.
ATGCCCCAAGGAGCATCCTTCTTGTCACCTCAGGTCCAAAGTTACTTCGTGCCTTTGAGACAAACGCCTTGAACTCGTATCCTTCTATACCAAAATCAAACCCGTATCTCAGATTGTCATACCTTGCAAGATTGCTGCTTGCCTCCGCAGAGGCTATCGTATAGTATGCTGCCACAGAATGTTCTATAGCATCAAGAGATATTGGAATACATTCTGCCCCCAAATTCTGCAGTTTCGATATTGCAGTATTTGTCGCAGATGCTACCTCCTTGTCTACTCCCTCACCAATCATCTGTGAAATTATTCCAATTTTTTTTCCAGAGATTCCATGCTTCAAGTCCTGGACATAATCAACATACCCATTGTTTGCAGTAGTGTTGTCATGTGGATCATGGCCTGATATGATATTTAATAAAAATGCCACATCTTCAACTGTTTTTGCTATTGGACCTACCTGCTCGATGCTATTTGCATAAGAGACAAGGCCGTATCTGCTTATCAAGCCATAAGTCGGTTTTAATCCAACAACAGAGCAAAAACTTGCAGGGCTTCTAACCGAGCCTCCCGTGTCTGAACCCAATGATGCAAGGCATTCATATGCAGCCACTGATGCCCCACTTCCACCAGACGATCCACCTGGAACATATTCTAGATTCCAAGGATTTCGAGTCGGACCAAAATAACTAAATTCCGTGGTAGAACCCATGGCAAATTCATCAAGGTTTGCCTTGCCAATTATTATGGCATCTTCTAACTTTAGTCGAGAGATAACAGTTGCATCATATGGAGCAACAAAATTCTCAAGCATCTTTGAGGCACATGTTGTTTTTATCCCTTCAGTACAAATGTTATCTTTGATAGATAGTGGCATTCCAAAACAAGAGCCGATTTTTTCTTTAGATTTTATTTTTTTGTCAATGGTCCTTGCCTTGTCAAGTGCGTTTTGTGCATCCACAGTAATGAAGGCATGGATTTTTTCATCTACTTTTTTTATCCTGTCCAAGGTTTTTGCAACAAACTCTTCTACAGATATGACTCCCTCTTTTGCCTGGGACACAAATTCGACAGCCGATATTCCCAGATTCATTTAAACCATTTTTGGAGCACGGATGAAGTTGTTTTGGTCTTTCTTTAGATGGCCAATCAAAGAATCTCCATATGGTTCATAGACATCATCCCTGAGACCATCAGTTGTAATTTGTGTTCTCAATGTATCGTCAGAGGGAAATTCTACCTTGTCAAGTCTATCAAAATAATTTAGAATCTGTTCTACCTGCTTGATGTATTTTTCTGGCTCGCTAAGATCAACTTTGACCAAATCCCCGAGGTGTTCAATTTCTTTTCTTTCCACCATGTCACTTCACCTATGGTGTAAGTCTATCTACATCACGTGGATAAAAGGTAGCATCTCTAATGTTTTCAGTGCCAGTAAGGGCCATCATCAGCCTTTCAAGGCCAATACCACACCCGGCATGTGGTGGAACTCCGTAATCAAATATGCACAAGTGATAATCAAATGCATCAAGTTTAAAGCCCTTGTTCTTCATCCTCTCTTCTAACTCCAATCTTTTTTCAATTCTAGTACTTCCAGAGGATAATTCGAGATCTCCAAACATGAGATCAAATGACTCGGATATTTTTTGATCATCATTTTTGGCCTTGACATAGAACGGTTTTGGAGCAAGTGGCCAATCCTTGATGAAGTAAAATCCACTCAGGTTGATTTTCTTTAATTGTGAAGGATACAGGTCATCTCCCCATTTTGTTGTGGCTCCAGCTTTTTGCATTCGGTCTACCAATTCTGTATAGGTATACTGAGGAATCTTTTCAGGGATGTCGGGAATTTTATAATCAACAGATTTTGTAGACACACAATAGTCTTTTACAGTTTTAATTGATCTTTTGATTATGTTTTCCACATGTAGCATGATGTCATTATAGTCTGAAAAGGCCTCTTCAAGATCTATTGAGATTGCTTCAGAAAGATGTCTGTTAGTTCTAGATGCCTCTGCTCTAAATATCGGGCCAATCTCAAAAATTTTCTCAAAGCTTAGTGTAAGTTGTTCCTTGTAAAGCTGCGGACTCTGCGCAAGAAATGCTTCTTTGTTGTAATAAAATATTGGAAATAGTGCAGCACCACCCTCTGTTGCAGTGGCAATCATCTTGGGAGTATTTACTTCAAGAAATTCTTTCTCATACAGATAATCACGAATTGATTTGAGAACTAGGCTCCTCATCTTAAAGATGTGCTGTAAAATATTTCTGCGTAGATCTATTGCCCGTAATTCTAATCTGGTATCAATGTTTGGAACTGTTTTTGTCTGCCATTGAAATGGTGCAATTTTTTCAACAACTGAAAATACGCGCAATTCGCTTGGAGATATTTCAACTCCCCGTGGAGCCTTTGCAGATGGTTTTACCACGCCCTTGACTGCAATAGTTGACTGTTCCTTTAGTTTTACCAGGCTTTCCTTGATCTCATCTGGACATACACCTGCCTTGGCAGTAATTTGCATCTGTCCCTCTTTATCATTTAGCAAGACAAATACAAGATTTCCATGATCTCTTACGCTTGAGATCCAGCCCATTACGATAACTTCTTTGCCATCCATGGATGGATCAAGTTGATTAGAATAGATGGTTCTACGCCATTCTCCAAGTTCTGTGCCTATCATGTTTTCATCAAATGTGTTTTTGTTAGTGTTAATTTGTGTTACCATATCAATTTCTTGCTGTTAATAATAGGCACTAGCATAGTATTTTGTGGGGGAGATCTAGTTAATTTTGAGGAACTACAAGTCTCCAGAGACAGATGACAGAAAGGAAAATCAAGAAAATCAACTGTGATAATCAATAGTTCTCTTTAAGATAAAATGCTGAGAAATTGGACGTAAGCTGAGAAAAAACAACTCTTTGGAGGATTTTTTTAGGATAACTGGGTGACCACAGGATCATCACGATCTGAATCTCGTAATGTTTGCGTTCTTTCTTTTTATGTGATTAAAATCATCATAAAATCAAAATAGTATGTTTTCTCATGAGTGATAATCATGATATACATTAAAGTACAATTTTTTCTGAATCATAGTTATGCAAAAACTCTGTCTAAATGACAACTGCTACAACATAACAAAGCAACTTGCAAAGAAATTAGAGTTCTTGTCTCACGTAAGCAAATACATAGAAGACGCCCAAAAAAATGATGATCTAAAAGCAAAAACAGCATGGGAGACTATAAGAATTGACGAAGAGAAACATGCGGGTATTTTACGTGATCTGCTTATTGCAGAAGTCAAAGACAACAAACTCTAATCACCTATTTTTTAATTTCAATAAATTACAATATTGGAGATCACAGTATCCAATCTTGTCAATTTCGGCATTAGCAAAAAACAAGAGTTTAAGATTTGGAATTTCTTTTTTAAGAATAATTATCAGCAAGTTATTTGTGGCGTTTAGTTACCAGATCAAATTGACACCCAATATTTTTTTGGATTTTTATGCCATTTCAGCAACTCTTCTTTTTCTTCTTTGCTGATATAATTTCTTGTCACTGCAACTTCAATTAGATCAGAAAATATGAGTAGAGGGTGCATTTTACATTTCGTTCTCTGAAAGTTCTTTTTTGCAATATCAAGATCATAAGTGAAAATAAAGATGCAATCGCTTACCTTCCCTCCGTTTCTTCTCACAGCCTTGATGGCAGATATAGCACTGCTACCTGTACTTACAAGATCTTCAATTACAAGAATTCTGTCACCTTTTTCCATATCGCCCTCTATCTGCCTCTTTTTGCCGTAGCCTTTGGCTTCAGGTCTTATGTATATCATCGGCTTGTGGAGCCTCTCAGCAATTAGTGCAGCCCATGGAATCCCTGCAGTAGATACACCTCCAACAATATCAAAATCCAGTCCTTTAGCAATCTTGACGACCTCGTCAACAACCACCCGTCTCTTATTTGGATAGCTTATCAATCGTCGATTATCACAATACATAGGTCCTTTGATACCAGAAACAAAAGTGTACAAGTAGGGTTTTGTAAAACTAAAAGTTACTGCTTTTATGTCAAGTAACATTTCGGCAACCTTCTTTGAAGTCTTAATCACCATCAAACACCTTTTAGTTATACAATGGGAAGATAGGTGATTAAAACTTTGGAGAGAAATTAGGTAAATAGGACCAAAATGTACTACACATAGTAGAAGCACATCGGGTCTGATCCTAACCTATGACTAGAAATCAAGCATAAAAAAAACCCTAAAAATTACACAAGAGTCATATTTTCAATAGAACCTAGAATACATCTAAAGATGATTGATCTTTATCGGATTTTGCCAGAGGAGATGGATGACCTTGTCATAGAGTTGGGCCATCCTCGATACAGGGCAGAACAGTTGCTTCGTGCGCTATACCACGAATCTCCAAGAAAAATGTCAGATTTACATCAAATTCCATCTTCACTGCGAGACGCGCTTGTCACAGCAGGATATACCATAGGTTCCGAAAATGAAGTCTACCGAGTTGTAAGCGAGGATGGTCACACTACAAAATTACTTCTCAAATTCGATGATCAAACACTCATTGAAACTGTTCTGATGCAATACAGTCCATCACAAGACAAGAGTCATCCACGGTCAACAGTTTGTGTTTCAACTCAAGTTGGCTGCCCAATGGGTTGCGTGTTTTGTGCCACAGGTCAAATGGGTTTTGAAAAAAACCTAAAAGCTGAGGAGATTGTCTCTCAAGTACTCCACTTTGCTAGAATCTTGCGTCAGCGAGGAGAGCATGTTACCAATCTTGTGTTCATGGGAATGGGAGAGCCGCTTGCAAATTATGATGAAATGATTCGAGCTGTCAGGCTTTTGACACATCCCCGTGCCTTTGGACTAGGACAACGAAGTATTACAATTTCAACTGTCGGTGTAATATCTGGAATAGATCGTCTTGCAGACGAAGATCTTCAAGTCAAGCTTGCCATCTCACTTCACGCACCAAATGATGAATTACGCAAAAAACTAGTACCAACCGCAGGACCACACTCAGTTGAAGATTTGATCATGGCGGCAAAACGCTATTTCAAAAAAACTGGTCGTCGTGTCACTTTTGAATATGCATTAATTGATGGCATTAATGACTCCACCAAAGTTGCATCAGAATTAGCACATGTCTTGAGAGGCAATGGTGCACATGTGAATCTTATTCCCATGAATCCCACGGCAGGAGGGTTCCAACGCCCTGCTAGAAAAAAAGTATTGGCATTTCAACAAGTACTTCGTAACGGCGATGTAAATTGCACAGTACGTGTTGAAAAGGGAGTAGAAATCTCAGCAGCTTGTGGCCAATTGCGAACAGATATGATTGAAAAGATTAATGGGTAAGACACACAGACATTTTAGGACACCGAAACACAAACTGCAAACCTCTAAATTAAAAAGGGCATGATTTATCCACATGACACTTTCAAGCCGCGAAAAAACAATAATAATTACATCCCACTTGGTCTCACTTTATTCTGAGATGGCAGAGGAAGGAAAAATTCCCCAGAATCAGTCAGTCATAGACTTTTTGATGAAAAATATTCCAAAAGAACACAAGTCGGATCTTTCTATGGATTTGATCGACGATGTATTTGCTTTCATCTCAAGTAGACCCATGGAACTTTCATAAACCCCAAAAATAGATGAGATAACATGACCTCAATTGCCACCCTTGGTTCTCATTGTGCTCTTCAGGTACTCAAAGGAGCAAAAGACGAGGGCTTCAAAACCATACTAGTGTGTGAAAAAAAACGTGAAAAACTTTACAAAAGATTTCGATTCATAGATGAATTTGTACTTGTTGATTCTTTTTCTGAAGTCATGGATCAAAGATGTTCAAAAATTCTAAAAGAAAATAATGCAATAGTCATACCACATGGAACCCTAATAGCTCAGATGAATTCATCAGAGATAGAATCAATCAGGATACCAATCTTTGGAAACAAGTGGATTCTCAGGTGGGAGTCTGACAGAAACATGAAAGAGAAACTCATGGTAGAATCTAAATTAAAAATCCCAAGATCATTATCCAATCCAAGTGAAATAAACGGTCTAGTGATTGCAAAAAGACATGGAGCTGCAGGAGGTAAGGGATACTTTCTTGCAACAAACGAAGAAGAATACCTGAAAAAACGAGACAGGTTGATTACAGACGGAGTAATCAAAGGAGACTCGGATCTGTACTTGCAAGAATATGCTTTGGGAGTTTCTGCATATTTACAATACTTTTATTCGGAGATAACTGGAGAGTTGGAATTTTTTGGGGTAGACAGAAGATACGAGTCAGATATAGATGGGTTAGGCAGGATTCCAGCTCAAGAGCAAATTGATGTGGAATTGATTCCGTCATTTAATGTGATAGGCAACAGTCCTCTAGTCTTGCGAGAATCACTGCTCGATGAAGTCTATGCAATGGGGGAGAGATTTGTCGATGCTGCAAAAAGGCTTGTGGCACCAGGTATGACAGGACCTTTTTGTCTTGAGGGAGTCTATGATGAAAACGGTAAATTTACTACGTTTGAGTTTTCTGCAAGAATAGTTGCAGGAACTAATCTCTACGTAGATGGTTCACCATATTCATCATTAATTTATAATGAACCAATGAGCATGGGAAGAAGAATAGCCCGAGAGATAAAAATTGCTTCAAGTAAGAATCAACTAGATAAAATAGTTACATAATTTTTTCTCCATATTTCCATATGACGTATTCAACAGATGCCTTCACGTAATCGGGTACGTCACAACCAATTTTATCACACCTGCCAGCCAATTTTTGGTGTATGTCATCTGGTACTACAATCTCCATTCTTTTACCATATCATTAAAAATGAGTACGGCCGTACAAGAGGCTGTGTGTAAAGAGTTTACACAATACTCACATGATTATTAACGATAAGATATCAGGTAAACAATTAATCAAACAATTTCACAGCATATTTCAATTGTAGAATGAACACAATAGAAATAACTAGAAAGTAAAAGATATGTGCAGTTCATTTGTCGATTTTTTTATCATCTTCTTCCAAAAGTTTCTTTAAATTTACATATTGACTCGAGGTTATCTCTCCTCTTGCAAGTCTCTCTTGTAATGTATGTAATGCATTTGATTTTCCACTCATTTCCACATGATCCTCATGATAAGGGTATTCAGTTTTAGGCATAACAAACTGCGGTTTTGATTTTTTTGAAAGTATACCAAATATTGTTACTCCAATCCCGGCAACTCCAAGACCGACAAAACTATACTTGGTGACTTTAACCATTTCATCAATCGGAGGAATTCCCATCTGTGACAACATTGACGAAGTAAGGTGAGTGTCCATAGTTCCTCCAGTTAGGTTGCTTATCTCCTTGGTAGCTAAACCTGGACCGAATTTATAGCCAAGCAGACCAAAAATTATCAATACTACACCTAATGCTATAATCCCCTTTTTCATAGAATTTCATTCTAATTGCAGCCATTAACTAATGGTATGTAATAAAAACTGACAGTCTAGTCTCTAGAATTATTCTATTACTAGGCGCCGCCAAGAGAGACTATCAAGTCAGACATAAAGCCAGCACAGAGTCCAATTAGAATTCCAAGCATCATAATCATATTGCCAGTATATCGTCTCCCAGAGTTATACATCAGTAATGAAACATAGATCAGTGCACCTCCAGCTATTGAGAGAAATAAAATAAACGCCAAGTTAGAGACCCACATACTTCCAAGAATAGTACCAAGAAATGTCGGACCTCCGCCAATCAGACCAACCAACAAAAGAAACTTAATTTTTGGCCTATTTGCAAGTCCGGTAAGAGGCCCCGCAATACCAAATCCTTCTGTTGCATTATGTGCACCAAATCCAATTATCAAAAGTATTGCTAGTCCGACTTCACCTGCAACATATGATTGTCCTATTGCCAGACCTTCACTAAAGTTATGTGCACCAATACCAATTGCAATCATCATTGCTAATCGATAGGCGTTTGCTTCATGAAATAATTGTCTGAGATGATCGTCACCATTTTTTATATTATCAATTGATAGGATTTGTGGAACAGCGTTTCTATGCATTCTTGTTTCATATATGACAAGACCTACTAGACCAATTGCAACTCCACCAAACATTGCAATCAATGACAAGACTGCATCAGACATTGGTACACTTCCAGAAAATGCACCCTTTGCAGCAGATTCTGTAGATTCCCATGCATGACTAAATACATCAATTATTAAAAATACCAAAATTCCTAGTGCTAGTGCGTTTAGAAATCCTTTCTTGTTTGCACTGACATTTTTTATCGCAGCAATTGGCAATCCAAGAAATATTGTAAATCCAGCAATTGCTCCAAGTAAAACTAGTTGCCAGTAATCAACCATTACGAACTAATTAGGATAAGCTAACTTATTTAAATCACTGACTAGTTCCAAAATTTTAGAATCACCCCCGCGTCGTTTAAATAGTTAGGCATGCCTAATTCAAAAAATATTGAAAAAGAAAGTTCCATTATCACAACTCAAAAAATATGATGTAAACCAAAAAATTCTATCGGCATTAGCTGATGCCCAATCAAGATCGATATTATTTTCAATCATCAAGGAAGGAATGACTGCTTTAGAGTTGTCAGAAAAATACAGAATTCCCCTCAGCTCAGTATACAAAAAGATTTCAGATTTGGAAGAGCTGACACTTGTAAAAGTAGACAAGTGGATCTTGTCAGAGAGTGGAAAAAAATTCAAAGTATACAAGAGCAGGATAAGTAGAGCTGAAATAAGTATAAGAAAACCAGAGCCAGTGATTACACTAAGTCCCAATTAATAGGTCAAATAGTTAATATTCAAAGAAAAACCATTAAAAAAAGTGAAAAGATACTATTTCGTTGCCATTCCAATAATAATTACCATTGTTGCAGTAATTTACATGACAACTCCTCATGGGAACAAGACCAACGAACTAACTCCACAGATGATCATGCAGAATGGTTCACCACTGCTTGGAGATCCTAATGCAAAGGTAACCATGGTAGAGTTTGGAGATTACCAGTGTACATATTGCCACCTATTTCATGAAAACACAAAAGATGCATTATTGCAACAATATGTCAACACCGGAAAGGTCAACTTTGTATTTCGAGACTTTCCTCTCAATGGACCTGACTCAGTCTTGGCTGCAGAAGCAGCATACTGTGCAGGAGACCAAGGCAAATACTGGCAATACCATGATGAGTTGTACAACAATTGGGCTGGAGAAAAGACAGGATGGGTAAACCAAAAATCATTAGACAAGTTTGCTACAACTGTTGGCCTAGATTTAGGTACATTTGATAAGTGTGTGTCAAATAACACATATGAACAAAAAGTGCTAGATAATCAAAAATTTGGTGAAAACATTGGCATTGATGGAACTCCATCATTTATCATATTCAGTGGCAAGCAAATTACAAAGATAGTAGGCGCACAGCCAATATCAGTATTCCAACAAGTCATAGACAAATTCCAAAATAGCTGAAGGTAATAGAACGATGGTCAAACCCAAGATAGAAAAACAAGATTCGGTAAAATTATACAAGCTAAGAAAGATGCTCGAAGACTTGTCTGATCAGTCAGGACGAGGAACAGAGCTGATCTCGCTTTATGTTCCTCCAAAAAAAGCATTGCACGAGGTCATCAACAATCTTCGTGAAGAACAAGGTACTGCAGACAACATCAAGTCAGATCTTACAAGGACACATGTAGTAGATGCACTGTCAAGAGTAATCCAGAGATTGAAACTGTACAAGACATCTCCTGAGAAAGGTCTTGTCATGTTTTGTGGCGCACTTCCACCACCAGGAGGAGGACCAATTGGAAGTGAAGTGATAAAGTTGTTTGAAATTGAACCGCCAAAGGAATTGCAGACGTTTCTTTACAGATGTGATGATCATTTTCATGTAGACATTCTCAAAGACATGCTAAAAGACGATAACATGATTGGTTTTTTGGCAATTGATGCAAAAGATGCAGGATGGGGATTGTTGCGTGGAGACAAGCTGGACGTATTATCCGAGACTTCATCAGGTGTAGCAGGAAAGCACAGGCAGGGAGGCCAGTCTGCTAGAAGATTTGAAAGACTCAGAGAGATGGAGCTCAATGAATATTACAACAGGGTTGCACATACAACACGAGAGTATTTTATTGATATCTATCCTGTAAAGGGTCTCATAGTCTCAGGCCCAGGACCAACAAAAGAGAACTTTATCAAGGAAAATTACCTAGAATACAGATTACAAAACAACATACTTGCTACACTTGATTGTTCCTATGCAGGTTCAGAGGGAGTGCGTGAAGCATTTGTCAAGGCACATGATGTACTTACAGATTACAGAATGGTGGAAGAAAAAAAACTTGTAGACAAGTTGTTCAATGACATACATTTTTCAAGAGGTCTTGCAACATATGGTCTCAACGAAATCATTGATCTTTTAAAAAGAAATGTGGTATCTACAATATTGATTACAGATGACACCAATTTAAGAAAAATTGACGTCACATGTAGAAGATGCCAACATGTACAAAGTGAGATACTTGAACGTCCAAAGGTCATTTCAAGGATCCAAGAGATACTAAGCCAGCCATGCCCTAGCTGCAAAAGTATGGACTTGGAATCATCCGAGCGAGACATTGTGGACTATTTAGATTTGCTTGCAGGTCAGACAGGTGCAAAGGTCGAGGTCATCACAGGAGCAACAGAGTATGGTGCAATGCTTTCAAGCATAGGCAAAGTTGGGGCATTTTTGAGATACAATCCAAACCAATAATATCAAAACATAGCTCTAAATAATTTAAAATTTTATGAAAAATCATGGAACATGTAAAACCAGAAGAGTTTGATTCCAAAGTGCTTGGAAATAACAAAAAGACAGTTGTTCTATTCTATGCAACATGGTGTCCATACTGCGCCAATTTCAAACCAACATTCGAGTCTGCAAAAATTGAGACTGCAAACAAAATTGGATCAATCATAGATGAAGACGAGAATCCACTCTGGGACAGATTCAACATTCAAGCAGTGCCTACAATGATTGTATTTCAGGATGGAAAAATAATTTCACGAAGAGACGCCAAAAAGCATGTTGGTCTGACAAAATCAGACATGGATTCCATAGTTAGAGAACTAGCCTGATTTTATATTATTTCTGATCTTTTTTGCCAAGTCATCAAGGTCATTATCATTTATGATCATCCTTCTTGTCCATAAATTACCTATCTTGTTATATCTTGGAATGATATGAACATGCACGTGTGGGATTATTTGGTTTGCTGAACGCCCATTGTTTTGGCCAATGTTGAATCCATCTGCACCTGTTGCAGCAATTATCCCACGCGCTATGGTTGGCACCATTGAAAATAATTTTCCCACATCATCATCAGACATGTCTATAACTTTTTCATGATGAGCCTTGGGCATTACGAGGGAATGGCCTTTTTGTATCGGATACTTGTCCATGATGGCAATATGTGATTCATCTTCAAATATCACATGAGCATCCTGCTTTTTGCTTACGATGTTGCAAAAAAGACAGTCCATGCCTTTTTTGCGTGACATATTTTATTTATACTCACCTTCAATCATATTGAAAATACATCCAGTCATGTCAGATACTGTTATTTAGGGTAAAATTTTGACTTGTATCGTCAAATGGGAAAAAAAGATAGAGAAGAGCGAGTACAGGAACGAGAGACTTTTTACCAAAAACGACAGAGGACACAATTCAAGAACAAGGCAATAGCAATAGGTATTCTGGCAGGAATTATAGCAGTTCTTGGAATTTCAAGTTATAATTTTTATGTATTATCATCACAGGTAACACCAAAAGGAGAGCCGCCTGGCTCAGGCCCCCTTGGCGGAATTCACATTCACGCAGGGTTGTTGACAATGATTTATGGTCAACAGTTTGACTATTCATCAAATGCATATCAGATCAAGAGTCCATACATCAGTTTCCAGAAAGGAAATGGTGAGACAGTGCACATGATGGCAAAGAATGTTACCATGGGATTCCTATTTGATACTCTCCGCATAGGATTAGATGACAAGTGTTTCACGTTTCCTGACAAGCGTGCATTTTGTACAAATGCCAATTACACACTGAAATTCTATGTCAACCATCACCAAGTGCCTGACTTGAAGAACTATGTCTTCAAGGATCAAGACAGAATCTTGATTTCATACGGTAATGAAAATGACACACAGATCAATGCACAACTGGCACGACTAGATGGATTCCAGTTAATCACTTAGGGTTCAGAAAGTTCTTCTTTTAACTCCTTGAATTCATCCACAGTTATCTCCCCTTTTGCCAATCTATTTTTTAGAATCATCATGGCATGATCCCCGTCATCTTTTTGCTCCAATGGGGCTTCAGGCATAGGAGTTTCTTTCTTGATTTCAATTGAATTACTTGATGGTTTTCGTTTCTTTCTGAGATAAAGTATGAAAACCACTATGCCGACCCCTACAAGAGAAATTATTGGATATATCACAGTGTTGACATTAAAGTTTGCAAGACCACTTGGCATCAATTTATTTTCTGGTGTATTAACAGATTTCTGCACACCGATGTTTGAAGTCACGGCATTCACAGCCATATTTTCACTTAGTTGAATAGTTTGAGCATGAACAGTTGTACTTGGCGAACCTGAATTCTTACCATTGAGCAAATCTTGCAATCTTTTTGCGTCCTCTAGTCTTTTTTTGAGTAGTTCGTCAAGAGAAGGAGTAGCTGATTGATTAGTTGTAGAACTAGGAGTAGATGTAGTTACGGTCGGGGGCGATAAAGTGACAGCAGTTGCAACATTTGATGGATTACTTGTTCCGGCTTGATTTACTGCAGACACCCGATAAGAATACAATTTGTTTGGAGTGAGACCCGTATCCTGATATGAGGTGAACTGGATATTTTGAATTGGATTAAAGCCAGTTCCATCATCTCTCTCAATTTTGTATCCATATAGCGGCGCGCCGCCAGTGTTTACAGGACCTGACCACTTGAGATCAATCTCTGTAGAAGATGCTACAGATGTAGTCAATGATGTAGGAGGAAACGCAATGACAGGCGAGCCATCTGGTGAAAATGTAAAATCTACGGTCTTTCCATTTTCTTTAGTTGCAATAAAGGCAGTTGCGTTGTATGTTCCCTTGAGTGAGAATTTTTGTTGGTTATCAGAAGTACTGCTATCAACTATTATCTGAAATTGATGGTTACTGTCTGCAATTCCTGATGCAAGTAAAATGAACTTGTTAGTAGGATCAAAGAGTAATATGGTGACATTTGGTGGATCTGTATCAAGTATAGTGCCTGAAAAATAGATTTTACTTCCTCCCTTGTAAAACGGCGCATTAGTTTTAAGTGAAGTTACTTCGGCATATGCAGGAATTACGGTAAGAGATACAACAATTACAGATAACAGTACACCAAGATACAGTCCCTTCCCATTCATATCATGAATCTCATATTCTAATTATTAAAAACTCGGTAGAATTCATACTTGTCAACTATTGAGTTCAATTTATTCATAAATTATGAAATCAATGGTATGATTTTTAGGATAGTTTCCCAAAAACATGTTTTTCAAATCAACCAAGTTCTTGATCTCATGCATGAAATTATCTAGTATGTATAAAATAGGGCATAAAATATGGTAACAACAATGGAAATATCAAGCAGAAATGTGGTAGATGGTCCTTCAAGGGCACCCCATAGAGCCATGTACAAGGCAATGGGTTTAGACGATAACGATTTAGGAAAACCTTTCATCGGTGTGTCACACAGTGGAAATGAGGCAACACCATGCAACATTCACCTAGGAAGATTGGCAACTCATGCAAAAGCAGGAGTAGAAATTGCTGGTGGAACTCCTAGAGAATTTACTACAATTGCAGTAAGTGACGGAATTGCGATGGGCCATGAAGGTATGAAGTCATCTCTTGTTAGCAGAGAAATTATTGCAGACTCGATCGAATTAATGGTTCGAGCGCATCAGTATGACGGACTAGTTGGAATTGCAGGATGCGATAAGAGCCTACCAGGTACCATGATGGGAATGGCCCGCCTTAACTTACCATCAGTCTTTGTCTACGGTGGTACAATAATGCCTGGAGTTTTTGAGGGAAAACAAGTTACAGTTCAGGACGTATACGAAGCAGTGGGAGCATATGATGCAGGAAATCTGACATTAGAGGCTCTAAAGAATTTAGAAAATGTGGCCTGTCCAAATTCTGGCTCTTGTGGTGGAATGTATACTGCAAACACAATGGCCTCAATCAGTGAAGCAATCGGAATAGCACTACCGGGAAATGCATCACCGCCTGCAGAGGATCCAAGAAGAGAAAAAATGGTATACGAAAGCGGAAAGGCTGTTATGAATTTACTTGAAACAGGAATAAAACCAAAAGACATTTTGACATACGAGGCATTTGAAAATGCCATCGTAATAGCTAATGCCATAGGAGGTTCTACAAATGCAGTATTACACTTGCTTGCACTATCTCGCGAGATAGGAGTAAAGTTGACACTTGATGACTTTGAGAGAATTAGAAGAAAGACTCCACATATTGCAGACATGAGACCAGGAGGAACATATGTCATGCTAGATCTTGACAAGATAGGGGGAATTCCACTGCTAATGAAAAGTTTGCAAAAGAAAAATCTCATTCATGAAAATGCCATTACAGTGACAGGCAAGACAGTCAAACAGAATCTTGATTCAATGCAAATATCATTTGATTCAAGCCAAAAGGTGTTAAAATCAATTGAATCACCAATTCATGAAGTTGGAACTCTCACAATACTCAGAGGCTCACTTGCTCCAGATGGTGCAGTAGTAAAAGTTGCCGGGGTTCACACAAAAGAATTCAGAGGCAAAGCCAAAGTGTTTGATAGAGAAGAAGATGCATTTGATGCAATATCAAAACGACTGATAAAAGAACATGACGTAGTCATAATAAGATATGAAGGTCCAAAGGGTGGCCCAGGTATGCGAGAAATGTTAGGGGTTACAGCAGCACTTGTAGGACAAAATTTGGGTGAAAAAGTCGCATTGATAACAGATGGCAGATTCTCAGGAGCAACAAGAGGATTCATGATAGGTCATGTCGCTCCAGAGGCAGCAGTGGGAGGAAACATTGCACTGGTAAAAGATGGTGATGAAATTGTTATCAACTTGGAGAAAAATTCCATTGATCTAATTGTACCAGAAAACGAACTTGCGCAGAGAAGAAGGGATTGGAGGCCAAGAAAACCAAACTATGAAACCGGGGCCCTTGCAAAATTTGCATCACTTGTGACCTCTGCAGCAGAAGGCGCAATCACAAGACCAATCTGGTAAAAATACAGATCAGTGCGAATTATTCTTGTGGAATATGATATTGGCAAAAAAGTCTCAGTTTCAATCCTATTTTTTTTGCAGTAACAGACACTCCATCTCCCAAGCCTTTTTGACAAATGGTGCACGTAGCCTCTGTCACCGTAGTCTTGATCAGTGGCTTTTTTCTTGCAAAATACAGATCCTGAAACAACAATGATTTGCTCCTGTCAAACTCTGGAACTAGGATCTGAGACATGACTAACATACGTAAAGATCGCATATAAAGGTACCGTACCATACCGTAATAAACAGAGCCATAGTTTGGCTTAATTTTAAATAGAGATGAGGAATGAATGTTTACATGGGTGGCCACATTTGGGCATTCAAGCCTTAAGATAATACCCCTAGACTATACTGGCTCCCAATTTGATCTATACAACAAGATATCACGTGAATTTGATCATTCTTTCTTCTTTGAATCCCTTACAGGACCTGAAGAATTGTCAGAGACATCACTTATTGGTTTTGACCCAACAGTAATCATCAAGGGGTATTTTGACAAAGTTGTTCTCCATTACAAGAGTGGAGGCTCGATGACAGTCAAGACAAATGATCCTTTGTCTGAGATCAAGAAGCTGGTATACCAGGTACCTGATCAAAAATACAGGTATGTTGGGGGCGCAGTAGGAATCATCAATTATGATGCAATCAGATTATGGGAAAATATTCCAAATTCTCACAAGGGTTCAGACGAACCTTTGATGGAGTTTGGAATATACACAGACGGGATTCTTTATGACAACAAGGAAAAAAGATCATTTTATTTTTATTATGATAAAAATAGAATAGACAAAATATCATACACGAATATAGATTGCGGTAGGTTTTCTGTTTCAGAAATTTCTGAAAATTTGAATCAAGACAAATTTGTAGAAATGGTAAAGCAGGCAAAAAAATACATTCATGATGGAGACATTTTTCAAGTAGTCCTTTCAAGAAAATTCAATTTCGATGCAGACGGAGACCATCTCAAAGTATACAAAGTTTTACGTCAGATAAACCCGTCACCATATCTTTACCACATGAAACTAGGAGAGAGAACCATAATTGGCTCTAGCCCTGAAATGTTGTTGCGCATAACAGGAAGCCAAGTTGAGACATTTCCCATTGCAGGTACAAGACCAATTACAAGTGATGAAAGAAAAAATGAGGAGCTAAAAGAAGAAATGCTTCACGATGAGAAAGAGCTTGCAGAACACACGATGCTAGTAGACCTTGGAAGAAACGACATTGGCAGGGTATGCAAATATGGTTCTGTGCATGTCAAAGAACTAATGGCTGTAAAAAGATTCAGCCACGTACAACACATTGTAACTCACGTAGTTGGAACATTGGATAAAAAATACGACATGTATGATGCAATGAAAGCAGTATTCCCAGCAGGAACAGTGTCGGGGGCGCCAAAGATACGGGCAATGGAGATAATTGATGAATTAGAACCTGATGCAAGAGGACCTTACGCTGGTGCAGTAGGATATTTTTCATTTAATGGCTGCTGCGACTTTGCAATAGGAATAAGAAGTATATTCATGAACGGCTCAAAGGGTTTCATTCAGGCGGGAGCAGGCATAGTTACAGATTCTGTTGCCCAAAACGAGTGGATGGAAACAGAACACAAGGCAAATGCAATGATAACAGCCCTCAAGGAGGCAGCAAGATGAAATTTCTGATCATTGACAATTATGATTCGTTTGTATACAACATTGCCCAGCTACTCGGAGAGCTAAATGTAGAGTCAGATGTAATAAGAAATGACAAGATAACAATCGAGGACATCAAAAAAGGAAACTATGACGCAATAATAATTTCCCCAGGACCTGGCACACCAGAAGATGAAAAATATTTTGGAATATGTACCAAGGTAATCAAGGAACTTGGACCCACAAAACCAATACTTGGAGTATGCCTTGGCCATCAAGGAATCATACATGCATTTGGTGGAAAAGTTGTCAATGCTGAAAATGTAAGACATGGTAAGACAAGCCCTGTAGAGCATACCAAATCCCCCCTCTTTGAAGGAGTGCAAAATCCATTCAGGGCCACAAGATACCACTCTCTTGTGGGAGACAAGACAATAATCCCAGATGACCTGCAGATAACGGCCATTGCACAAGATGACAAGGAAATAATGGCAATAAGCCACAAAAAATACCTAATAGAAGGAGTCCAGTTTCATCCAGAGTCAATAATGACTAGCGAGGGCAAAAAGATTCTAAGTAACTTTATCAAGTTGGTGCAAAAATGATCACAGAATATATCACAAAAATGTCTTCCAACAAAAATCTTAGCCATGACGAGATGTCTCAGATTATGGACGAGATACTAGCTGGAAAAATTTCAGTTGAGGAGACCACAAGTTTTCTTGGAGCCCTGACAGAAAAGGGAGAAACTGATCAAGAACTTCGTGCAATGTTAGACAAGATGCAACAAAAGGCCGTACACATACACCCAAAGATAAATCAAAACATCATAGATGTCTGCGGAACTGGTGGAGACAGTATGAGTACATTCAACATTTCAACCACTGCATCATTTGTAATTGCTGCATCAGGAGTAGTGGTGGCAAAACATGGAAATAGGTCAGTCTCTGGCACAAGCGGGAGTGCAGACATTTTCGAATATTTTGGATATGACCTCAACATGGAACCGCACAAGGTCCAAGAAATAATTGAAAAGTTTGGAATTGGTTTTATGTTTGCCCCTAAATTCCATCCTGCCATGAGAAATGTTGCAGAGGCAAGAAAACGCTTGGGCAAACGAACTGCATTTAATTTGCTAGGTCCACTATGCAATCCTGCACAGGTAAAGCACCAGCTTGTCGGAGTATATTCAAAAGAATATCTTAGCCGAGTCATATCTCTTTTAGAGTCAAGAGGGTCTGCAAGTGTGATGACTGTAATCTCTGAAGATGGTCTTGACGAGTTGTCTACGACATCCAAAAATTACATCTATCAACTAAACAAGGGAGAAGTGACAAGCTCTGTACTTGACCCAGTAGATCTTGGTTTGAGCAAGGCCAGAATCTCAGATTTTCAGATTAGAACAAAAGATGAGGCAATAAACGCCTTTGTCACAGTACTAAACGGAACTGCCAAAAAATCCATGCTTGAGATTACTGCGCTTAATGCAGCAGCAGGGTTGATTGTAGGAGAGTTTTCGGAAAAATTTGACGAGGCATTACAGGTTTCACTCCAGTCAATTAAAGATGGCAAGGCATATGATCTTTTAAAAGATTTCATAAAACATTGCGGAGATATAACAAAGCTGGAGGCTTTTGAAAAAAAATGAAAGACATGCTTGAAAAACTTGCCAATAATTCACAAAAGGCAATAAATGATAAAACATATGAAATCAGTTACAGGACCCCCAAGTCAGAGAAAAATCTAGTCAAACAGATTAGAAACAACAAGCACGCCTCATTGATAACAGAGGTAAAGTTTTCATCCCCATCACTTGGAAACATAAGAGAGGTTTCTGATCCCGTCTTGATTGCAAAGCAGATGGTTGATGGGGGTGCAGTGGGATTGTCAGTTCTAACGCAACCATATCTTTTCAATGGCTCACCAGACTATTTTACAAAGATTCGAAAGAACATCGAGGTTCCACTATTGATGAAAGATATTGTAGTGGACAAGGTCCAAATTGATGCTGCCGAAAAACTAGGTGCAGATGTCGTTCTTTTGATACAGGCAATCTTTGACAAAAAGTTTGCAAAAGATATTGACGAATTTATTTCATATGCACACAAAAAGAAACTTTTGGTATTGTTAGAGTCTCATACAAAAAAAGAATTTTCTGACTCTGTAAAAACACAAGCAGACATACTTGGAATAAACAACCGCAATCTAGATACACTTGAGATAGACCTTGACACTACCAAATCCATTCTAAAGGACAGAGATGAAAAACGAATCATAATATCAGAAAGTGGGATAGAATCTCCCAAGGATATCCAGTTTCTTGACAGATGTGGTGCAGATGCTTTCTTGGTAGGCAGCAGCATAATGAAGAGTAAAGATATCAAGGGATTGGTATCAGAGTTGGTGTTGGCAATATGAAACTAGGATACCCAAAAAATGGCAAATTTGGAGAGTTTGGTGGAAGATACATTCCAGAAACACTGGTTCCAGCAGTAGAAGAACTAGAAGAGGCTTACCTGAAATACAAAGATGATGCAGAGTTTAAGAAAGAATTACGCTATTACCTCACACAGTATGCCGGAAGACCAACTCCGCTATACTTGGCTGAAAATCTGACAAAATTTGCAGGCGGTGCAAAGATCTATCTGAAAAGAGAAGATTTGCTTCATGGAGGTGCCCACAAGATCAACAATACACTAGGCCAGGGATTGCTTGCAAAAAGAATGAAAAAAAAGAGAATCATAGCAGAAACAGGCGCAGGGCAGCATGGAGTTGCAACTGCAATGGCATGCGCGGCACTTGGGATGAATGGCGAAGTATACATGGGTTACAAAGACACCCAGAGACAAAAGCTAAATGTCTTTAGAATGAATTTACTTGGCTCAAAGGTGCACCCGGTTAAAGAGGGAACACAAACTCTGAAGGATGCAATCAATGAAGCAATACGAGATTGGATTACAAATGTAAAATCAACATACTATCTTTTAGGGTCAGCAGTAGGCCCACACCCATACCCTGTGATGGTAAGAGACTTTCAGTCAGTCATAGGAGAAGAAATTCTTGCACAGATGAAAAAACTGGAAAAAAAATCTCCAGACTCTGTTGTAGCATGTGTTGGCGGAGGGTCTAATGCAATTGGAACATTTTATCCACTAATTGATGAAGACACCAAGATGTTCGGAGTAGAAGCAGGCGGAGAGGGAATCAAGAGTGGCCACCATTCTGCAACTCTACTAGGCGGATCAAAAGGAGTTCTCCATGGCATGCTAACATATCTTTTGCAAGACAAGGAGGGACAAATTAGTGAGACACATAGTGTATCAGCAGGACTAGATTATCCAGGAGTTGGACCAGAACACTCGTATCTAAAAGATGCAAAGAGAGTAAAGTATGATGCAGTAAATGACAAGGAGGCAGTAGAGGCATTTCTCTTACTCTCAAAACAGGAGGGGATCATACCAGCACTAGAATCGGCTCATGCAATTGCATATGCAGTAAAAATTGCAAGGAACATGCCAAAGAGCGAAAGTATTGTTGTAACACTATCAGGAAGAGGAGACAAGGACGTGGAAGAAGTAGGGAGATATTTGAGTAAAAATGTCAAGAATAAAAAATAAATTTCAATACCTCAGGTCAAAGAACCAAAAAGCTTTGATAGCATATGTCATGACAGGGTTCCCAAGTGAGAAAGATACCCTTTCTGCAGTCAGGGGACTTGTAAAAGGCGGTGCAGACATCATAGAACTTGGGATGCCATTTTCAGACCCATTGGCAGATGGGCCTGTAATTCAGAATGCGGGTTTTCAGGCATTGCAAAAGGGAATGAACTTTTCCAAGTTTCTTGCGCTAGTAAAAAAGATTCGCAAGGAGACAGACATTCCACTAGTTTTGATGACATATACCAATATCTTGTACAGCCATGGCTATGAGAAATTCATATCAACAGTAAAGCGTGCAGGAATTGACGGATTGATACTGCCAGACATGTCAATTAACGAATCAGGGGACTTTCTTCAGGCAGCAAAGAAAAATAAAATGGATGCCATATTTTTAATATCTCCAAACACCTCGCCAGACAGGATCAGAAAGATTTCTAACGCATCATCAGGTTTCTTGTATCTAGTGTCAGTGTTTGGAACCACCGGTGGTCAGCAACAGTTCCAAGACTATACAGTACACGCAATTAAAAATGCCAAAAAGATATTGCATGGAAAAATTCCGCTGGGGGTTGGGTTTGGAGTTAGCAATCCGGATCAGGCAAGGTTCATAATAAAATCAGGAGCAGACGCAATAATTGTCGGAAGTGCATTTTTGAGGCTGATGGAAAGCACACCTTCAGAAAAGATCGAACATAAAATTGGGCAGTTTACAGCTAGTCTAAAGAAAGCTACAATCACAGAATAAGAAATAAAAGGACCTCAAATCCATCATGGATATGCAGACAGAATCTACAAAATACATTTTTGTGACAGGAGGAGTCATGTCTGGCCTTGGAAAAGGCGTTGTTTCATCATCTGTTGCAAAGTTACTGCAGCTTTCTAATCAAAAAGTCTCTTGTGTAAAATTTGATCCATACCTGAACTATGATGCAGGTACAATGAGTCCAATTGCTCATGGAGAAGTGTACGTTACGGAAGACGGAGGAGAATGCGACATGGACATTGGAAACTATGAAAGATTCCTAAACCAAAACATGCTCAAGACCCACAACATCACTACTGCGCAAATTTACTCTAGCGTGATAGAAGCAGAAAGACGTGGTGAATATCTTGGTGCTTGTGTTCAGATAATTCCTCATGTTACAGATGCAATCAAAGAAAGAATAAGAAAGATAGTAAAAAGTGAGAACCTTGACATGCTTGTAATAGAGTGTGGTGGAACGGTTGGAGACATTGAAAGCCTACCGTTTCTTGAGGCCCTAAGACAGATGAGGCTTGAAGAAGGGCAAGAGAATGTAATTTTTGTTCATGTTACACTTGCACCATCCCTTGATGTGGTGGGAGAACAAAAGACAAAGCCCACTCAACATAGCGTCCAAGAACTACGAAGAATAGGCATCCAGCCAGACTTGTTGGCAGTAAGATGTACAAGACCGCTTGAAATGGCTGCAAGAAAAAAGATTTCATTATTTTCAAACGTCTCCGAACGGGATGTATTTTCATGTCACGATGCAGAGTCGATCCTTTTGGTACCTCAGATGCTGTATGACCAAGGCATCATCGACGTAATATTCAAAAAGTTTGGCAAAGTTGGACTTGTCAACACTTCAGCAAATTGGGACAAGTGGAATGCAATCATAAATTCATTTCAAAATGCAAAAGAATCAGTAAGGGTTGCAATGGTTGGAAAATACGTCAAGCTTGCAGATAGCTATGTAAGCGTAAATCAGGCACTAAAACATGCAGGTGCCAAAATCGGGAAAAATGTAATGATAGACTGGATTGATTCTGAAGAACTGAATGGAGATGTGAGCAAATTGTCAACGTACAATGGGATAATTGTTCCAGGAGGATTTGGAGACAGAGGTGTAGAGGGAATAATCAGCACTGCAAACTATGCAAGAGAGAAAAACATTCCATATCTTGGAATTTGTTTTGGTTTTCAGCTAGCTGCAGTAGCATTTGGAAGACATGTTTGTGGATTGCCAAATGCAAACTCTACAGAGATTGCTCCAAACACAGAAAATCCTGTAATTGATCTATTACCAGAGCAAAAATCAGTTGAGAACATGGGCGGCTCACTGCGTTTAGGATCACATGAGATTACTTTAGAAGAAAATACCATGGCATTCAAACTTTACAAATCCACAAAGATTCACAAAAGACACAGACATAGATTTGAGTTCAACCAGAAATATTTAGAAATGTTTTCTTCAAAGGGCATGAAGTTTTCAGGATATAGCGATAACAAAAAACGCATGGAAGTGTTAGAGATTCCAGGCCACAAGTTCTATCTCGGAGTCCAGTATCACCCAGAGTTTAGCAGTAGACCTGGATACCCAGAAGAATCCTTTGAGGCATTCATAA
The DNA here is from genome assembly GCA_028867275.1 of Nitrososphaerota archaeon. GTDB lineage: Archaea > Thermoproteota > Nitrososphaeria > Nitrososphaerales > Nitrosopumilaceae > Nitrosotalea. Next base: position 113,601 of record JAGWGU010000001.1, on the reverse strand, counting down.
GGGCATCGTCCAACGCCTAGCATTACTTTGGAATTTCGTATATTCTTTGTCTGGTATCACGAAGCGAGACTCTTCTTTTGACATACCCCTTTTCAAGCAAGTGACTCAATGCAAGCCTGACAGTCCTATCAGGAAGTAGTGTCTTTTCTGCCAATTCCTTTTGAGTAAGAGACCCTTCATATTCCAGAGTTTTGAGCAACAACTTGGAGCTTGGCGGCATGTTGAGTAGCTCATCGGCAAGCTTTACTTTTTTTGCAAGAGCTGAAACTGTAGTGGAATCTTTTTTCATTCGAATTACACTTGCAGGCTGTGGAAATTTTGTACAAACTACAGTCTTATCTACTTTGAACCTGTCTTTTCCATCAATTACAACCTCACATCTAAGACTAGACGAGATGTCATCAATTTCGATAAGGGCATCCTCTGGGACTATAAGCGGGCGTCTTGTGTTATCAAGCGAGTTTACCGATACAATGCAAAATACCTTTGAGTTTTGATATATGGTAGGACCTCCTGCAGACATGGAATATGCAGAAGAACCAATTGGAGTAGATACTATCAAACCGTCACTGCTGTCATGCCACAGCTCTTCCCCGTTAATACGCAAGACATGCTCTACCAATATGGCACTCTTTGAAGAAAATATCGCAACATCATTTAATGCAGGATAGATTTGCTTTCCATCAATTTTCACGCCAACTCTTGGCAATGCTTCAATTGAGAAATCGCCTTTTTTCAGCCTGTTAAGATATATCGGAAATTGTTTGAGATCAGTCTGGGCTAAAAATCCACTAGATTCGTATTCATTTATTCCAAGAACTGGAACTGTAGAATCTGTAACATGGTGAAAATATTTTCTGACTCCACGGTCTCCCCCAGTCACTATAACATAGTCAATGTCTTTTCCAAGAGGTTTTTTCCCAAGGTGTACAGACTCGATGCCATGACTTTCAAGTGAGAGTTTTATGGACTTTACAGTCTGTTCCTGGTCTTGACTATAGATTGCAACCTTCACAGTCTAGATTCGACTCTCACACAATAAAAGCTTAGACACTTGAGAAGTGCATCAAATTGTAAAGATATGCAGCATTTCTCTCAGTATCCCCACCTGCTGGAATCTTATCAAGACCTGTTGCACGTGTCTCAAGGGCAGCCTGTGCTGCACCAACTGCAAAGCAGATTGCCCATATCGGGTCTTTTTCTTTCAGGTATGAGCAAGTAAAAGATGCACAGAAAATATCGCCAACTCCCGTAGTATCACCTATTTTCATATTAGGAATTTTCAAGTGATACATTCTATCTTTTACAAGCATCGTGATGTTTTGTTTGTCAGTATAAAGAACATGTTTGACGCCTTTTTTTTGCAATGCAATCATTGCTTCTTTTTCTCTCAATCCTGTGAGATAGAATGCCTCGTCTGGGTCTGCCTTGAGCGCAGTTATTTTGGACAGGTCAAGCACAGTTTTTTCAAAAAATATTTTGTTGTCACTTGCCACCCGACGCAGATATCCTTGAGGATCAAGTAAGGTAAAATCAAAGTTTTCTTTTATTTCATCCAGCGTGTCTTCAGATATTTCATCAAAGACAGGACTTACAATCGCGCCATCTGCATCAGACTTTATTGATTCAATTGGATCACACTTTGTTTTAAGATATAGATCGCGCTCTGTTCCAAATATGTTCAGCAAGAATCTTGTAGTGGGTTTTTCAGATATGGAACCCTGTGAAAGAAAAATTCCTTTTTTTTCAAGTGCTGATTTGAATGAAAAATCTGCACCCACCTTAGTATGAAGATCAATTTCAAACTTCATGTTTTTTGCAGTCAGTCCACAATAGCATGCCGGACCTCCAGCAGTCTCAGTCACAACACCATTTTGAGATATCTCATCTATCGTACAGTGTGAAAAAATTGCAATCTTCATTTGATTCCATGCTGATACCTTTCCATTTAGTCCTTTTTCTGATTCTTTAGGCAGGACTGGCAGATAGGTTTGCCTTTTTCTAGTACAATCTCAACATTAGAGCTCAGACATACATGACAAAGGCCACGCATATTCCAATCTGAAATTATATTAAATTTAAATTTTAACAGATGTCAAACCAGAGATCTGGCAATCCACTACAATGATCATCGTGATTCAATCTTGAAAAACACATCAATCAAAGCAAGAATTTGTCTTTTCAGGGCACAAATTTTGCAAAAACAAGACCGTCAAATATCGTTATAAAGAGGCTCCATACAGGTAAAACATGCCATTAAAGCGTGCTAGTCGTGGACGAAAGAAGGGTGGAAAGGGCTCCTCTGATCGTATCCAGTGTACAAACTGTGGTGCCACAGTCCCACGAGACAAGGCAAAGAAAGTAACATCAAGACTAAACTTGGTGGAGCACACTTTGGCAAAGGAATTAAGAGCTCAGGGAGCATACATTGCAGCACCAACAGTACTCAAGTGGTACTGTATTTCATGCGCAATACACTTTGGAATCCTAAAAATCAGATCAGCAGATTCAAGACGTCAGACTGGCAGACTACGATAATCTAGTCTTTTATTCCGTGAGCTGTTGTTATTATTCTCTGAACAAATGTAATCCCCGCAATTATTGCAACAATAATTACAGCATAGTTTAGAAAACCAATCATTCCAACTATTGCAATTACAAGCAGTCTTTCTGCACGCTCACCTATGCCGATACCTTGGAGCTGAACTCCAAGCGATTCAGCTCTTGCCCTAGTGTAGCTCACAAGCAGAGACAATCCTATTGCCAACAGTACAAGATAGCCTTGTTGGTAACCACCAATTAGAATTCCAAGAAATATTGCAACTTCTGCAATCTTGTCAAAGACAGAATCAAGAAATGCTCCTTTTTTAGATGTCTTTCCGGTGATGCGTGCCACCTGGCCATCAACAATGTCAAAAAATCCTGAAACAAGCAACAGGATACCTCCCAAAACAAAAGAATATTCTAAATGAATTGCGTAAACTAGTGCAGATGCAAATGCAAAGCCTAGTCCTATGGCAGTCCAGAAATCTGCAGACAGTCCTGTTGCGGCAAAAACTTTGCCAATGTTTTGCAAGGCAGGCTTGAGGCCTTCTCTAAAGTTGTTAAGCATCTGATACCAGCCACATATCTAACAATAATTTATACCATATATCTAAGAGCATGTCTGACAAAACTTCTTGTGTTTTGATCAAAAAATCTGATATAATAGTGCGTTTTAGAACTCTTATGGGCCTCATATCAAAAGGTGCAAAATGCAGTGTCACAGGATGCGATAATGACGGTGTTCGTTCTCTCACAGCCTCAAAGGTAGAGGGAACTGGAGTAGGTATTCCACATGGTTTGAAAAAGGCAATCCTTTGTAAAGAACACTACAAAGAGTGGAAAAAGGCAACAAAGGACGACAGAGACACAGAAAAAGCAAGATTCAATCGATTCTAGACTTTATTCAATATACTTTTTAGATTTTGACAACATCTGAACCGTTGCTGCTCATATCTTCACATGTCAGACTTAACAAATTCTTTTTTCAGCAACGTTTCATACCCTTACTTTTCAGCAACGGTTCGCCACTAATACGTCACTAAGCTATATAGGTTTTGAAAAAAGGAGTTTTGTGATACCGATCTAATCATGACGGTTTAGTAATTTCTAATCATTGTCTTCACTAGTTTCTAAGAAGATGGTCATCCTTTTATTTTAGAAACCCGTATACATGTTGGATAGTAGTCAAAGGTAGAAACACCGATGCGCTAATACCGACGGTGGACGGACAATCAAAGGATTGTCGTTTGGGTCCCAAGACTGCTATCTAATTTAACTAAATCATCCAGATTTCGTTTCTAGCAAAATTATCCAATGAAAAGATTGTCCCCTTGTGAATCTACACATGGTTGATGAATCTAAAAACAGATGTGCAAACATTAACAATTCAAAAAAACATCAAATCAGCAAATTTCTACTAGTGCAATAGTTAAAAACAATTTATGTTCGTAACACGTAATTGAGTTAACGGATACAACAAAAAAAGTATTCATCAATGAAACATGTTTTCAAGACAGAGTAACTAGTAGATACATTCTAAAAAAACTTGGCAAGATGGGATTTTCCAAGAATAATCTAGCAAGAAGGTCAGATCTATACTTGGCAATGGAAGGCGATTATGAGATTAGATACGCAGGTGGAGACATACTAGTCTACCAAGTAGAGTTTAAAGACAATAACTTTAGTTTGAGGCAAATAGAACTGGTTTCCTGAGTTTCTAGTCTAGTATGGTCCAAATTCCAGTTACAAAAATTCATAGATTAACGTTTTTTGTTAAAATATGCCTTGCCCAAGTCTTCATAGTACTGAGGCAATTTCTTGTACAGCCTCTTTGGTTTTCTTGGCTTTTCATTACTTAGTGCATAAAGACAAAGTATAGGAAATGCAATGGTGGCATCAGTGTATACCATTATCACGTCTTCATGTGCATCTTTTACCTTACCCCAGCTCTTTCCTTCCTGCAATGTTGCACCAGAGAGTCCACCAGTGTCAGGTCTTGCATCTGTGATTTGAATTATATAATTTTGACCACCATGACCCAATCCAAGTATCTGATCTAATAGCGGGCCTGTCTGTTGTGCAGTGTTCTTCGGTACGCCTCCTCCTAGTTCCAGGATTCCAGATTTTTTCGAGTTGTATAAGATCGCGGCCTGCTCTATTATTTCCCTTACAAAGTCAAGATTATACATTTTGTTTTCAAGTCGTAGTGGTGCCAAGTCTAATGCAAGTGAAGAATCTTTCAATGTCGAGACATAGACTGGCACATCATAGTCATATGCAGTTACAACAAAACTGCGCTCAGGGTTTTTGGAATGTTGTTTTGAGTATTTCCCCATTGCATTGCAAAATTCAGCGGTGGTAAACGGTTTGTCAAGCAAATTCTTTGTAAACATTTTTTGAACAATTTTATCTTCTGCCTTGAGGGTTTCATCGCCTTTGATATAGACATCCCTGATTCTGACTATGTCTTTCTCATACAATATCATGTCATCAACCTCAAAGTGTCCTTGCTTTACAGGTAGATTCCATGCAAAATGATCCTCATGGTACACGTTTGCGCCAGTTGAGATTATCCAGTCAACAAAGCCCCGTTCTATCAATGATTTGAACAGCCCTCCAAAGCCAACAGGAGTCATTGCACCTGCTATTGTAAGGCATATGGTTGCATCATCTTCAATCATCTTACAATACAGCTTTGCAGCATCTCCAAGTTGTCTGGCGTTATAGCCAGTACTTGCAAAAATTTCTACTAGATCATCAATGCCCATATTGGGTTTTATCTTTAGGTGAGGAATGTCTTTTCCCTTAAAGTTATGATGATCCACGAACGACTAACTTATTTTTGGGTTAAATAAATACTTGCAAGGATTTGCACAGAATAAAGCTCGGTATATTTTGAGGCAAGAACAAAAAGTAGAAACTCTATTCTGGAATTTCTACTTGTCTTGCATCATGTCGGGAAATTTCTTTATGCATAACAACATGAGACTTTTCTTTGAAAGTCAGATTACATCTGTAACAATGCCATGCTGTCATGCTCATGCCAACTATAATGTATTTTTCATATTTAAGACGTGTGCATGATTTGTACATGTGATAATGACCTGAAAAATAATTGAGAAAAATCTTGGGATTATTTCTAGAATCGTACAACTAATAATTGACAAATCCGATGAGATGGGCATTTTCCACATGGTATTTTAAGAAGAAACCCAAAGTTTGAACCAGATGCAAGTTTTCAAAGAGGAGAAATGGGATCTAAGCGAACTTGTAAAGGACCCAGAATCTCCCCAATTTGCCAAGAGGTTAGAGGCAATCAAAAAGGATGTCAAAAATTTTGAAAAGAACAAAAAAATACTCAAGCCTACAATATCTGAGAAGAAATTCCTCTCAATGCTTCATGCCTTGGAGGATATTACAGAGGAGTTTGGCAGAGTTTCAGGCTATGCATCTTTAGAATATTCATCGGATACCCAGTCAGACAAGGCCACGTCGTTAGTTTCAAAGATGCGCAAGTTAGGTGCACAATTAGAAAACCAGACCCTGTTTTTTGACCAATGGTGGAAGAAACAACTTGATGAGAAAAATGCCCAAAGGTTGATGAGGTCGTCAGGAGAACTGTACGAATTTTTAAGATATAAGAGGCTACTTGCAAAATATTCCCTTACAGAGCCAGAAGAAAGAATAATCAACACGCTAGACGTCACAGGCCATTCTGCCCTAGTCAAAATCTATGATAAGATAACAAACGCATTTGTCTTTGAAGTAAAAATTGATGGCAAGACAAAAAGATACAACAGAGAAGAACTATCAGTCCTAATTCGAAGTCCAAAGCCAAAAACAAGAGAGATTGCATACAAGGCATTGTTGTCAGAGTTTGACAAGAACAAGGGAGTATTGGGAGAGATTTATCAAAACATAGTTTCAAACTGGAAAGACGAATGCATCCAGATACGAGGATATTCTTCTCCAATAGCAGTAAGAAACATTGGAAACGACACGGACGACAAGACAGTTGACGCACTTTTGTCAGTCTGCAAGAAAAACTCGGACACGTTTCGCAAGTTCTTTTTGCAAAAGGCCCGCATACTACAAATGAAAAAACTACGTAGGTATGACATTTATGCGCCAATTAAGAAAAAAGAGGAAAAAAAATACAATTATGACAAGGCAGTAAAACTTGTTCTTGATACCCTGAATGATTTCAGTCCACAACTAAGCGAGTACGCCAGAAGAGTTTTTGTCCAAAGACATGTGGATTCTACCATCAGGCCAGGAAAAAGAAGTGGGGCGTTCTGTAGTACCATATCCCCAAAAATAACACCATATGTCATGATAAACTTCAAAGGTAGAACAAATGATGTGTTCACTCTGGCTCATGAGCTTGGACATGCAATACACAGCGTTGCAGCATCGGGAAAATCAATATTCATAGCAGAAGCTCCCCTGCCTCTTGCAGAAACGGCTTCTACATTTTCTGAAATGTTGTTGTTCAACAAGATTTTGGACCAAATCTCAGACGATGAACAGCAGTCCATACTGGTAGAACATTTGGATGATTTGTATGCAACAGTAGGTCGACAGGCATACTTTACACTCTTTGAGATAGCAGCACATGAAAAGATTGGAAATGGTGCAATGGTTCAAGATATTACATCAGAGTACATGAAGACACTAAAGGACCAGTTTGGAAACTCGGTAGAGATTACTCCTGATTTTGGAACAGAGTGGACATGCATACCACACTTTTACCATTCTCCGTTTTACTGCTACTCGTATTCATTTGGCAACTTGCTATCGTTGTCACTATACCAGAGATACAGAAAGGAAGGTAGTGCATTTTCTTCAACCTATGTGGATATCCTAGCTGCAGGCGGCTCTAAGAAACCAGAAGACCTTCTCAAGGAGCATGGAATTGATATCACGTCTGAGAGTTTCTGGCAGGAAGGTTTTGAGTACATCAAAAACCAGACAGAAAGACTTTCCAAAGTGATTAATTAAAGCGCCTGGCAGTCAAGCGCCCCCAACTGCCAGGCAATGTTCCCCTACGGTTTGAACCGATGTCAATGACTTTATGCGTACATTATAATTTAAACCTAGAGTTTAGATCGAGAACTATTTTATTTTATGACAACCATTACTTGCCAAGTGAAATATCCAAGATGCTGCAGTAAAGAACCAGAATATTTGATCACTTATGATTGTGGGCCAGATCCACAGCAGACCATGCTTGTCTGTAAAAGTCACTTTAAGGAAGAGCCATTCCAGAGGTTTGCAATAAAGATAGAAAAATTGAGAGAATAACTTAATAGTTCGATTTCAAAAAATTGCTTTAATTGAAAAACCTTCTTGCCTTGTCCATAATTTTCTCATTACTTTTGACTTCGTTTGTTTCAGTATATGCACAACAACCACAACTTGCATCTTACCGAGAAACAGCTCACATACTAGTTGACGAAAAAGTACAGAACAGGACTACAGCATTTGTTACCTTGGCATCAACAAGTCCAGTAGAAATGCGGGTTCCAGCAGATCTTAGTTTGAAGATACAAAACACCGCCAATGTGACATCAGTTGTAATTACAAATGCAGAGAACTGTATTGTTGGAGTTCAAGACCAAGGATGCATCATTGTAAACATAGTTTCACCATCACTCATTGAAACTTATAACATCAATACTATCCAGAAAGATGCACAACAAGTAGGAGACAGTCTTATTGACAGCATAAACAAGGCATTTGCAACAAATGCACAATTTAACAGCGTGTATGTCAATCCAAAAGGAGACCTAAGCAGTGCACTTGGCACATCAGGTGTGGTATCTGGAAACAGAACAATATCTGTAATATACACAATGTCAAGACCAGATTCTTCATATCTTTTTGACGGGTTAACTGCAATCTTGATTCCAAAACAGATTCGTGACGATGGTGGATTTTTCAATGCAGCACAAAAGATGGCTCAAGATTCCAATTCCACAGTAACATTTGCAATCACACCAGGTAAAGGTGCATTACTCTATCAATTACAAGTCTCAAAACAAATCCCAATCAAGACCCAGGTCACTACAATCAAGCCATTAGAATTGTTTGGCGTTGACAAGCTCGAAAGATCAACTTACTTTGATGTAGGATTCTTTCCTTTGAATTCCATTTTAGATGTCACCGCCATATCAAATGATAACATTGCAGTGACCGGCCACGGAGGAGATTTGGCTCCGACCACAATCAAGGACGGTCAGAAATTCCCATCAGACCTGACCAAGTCAGGATGGATAATAGATCCAGAGTATGGACAAAAGATCTCTGCAGTATACTTGTTTGGAAAAGACACGTCAGTTACAAGTGACCAGGCTTCACTGACTCTGGGCAGCACATTACCAACAGACAACTCAGGACAAGGGAACAATATAGTCATACCACCAGTTCCAAAAGCCTCTAACGATTATTCCATTTATGTTTTAATTGGCATAGTTGCAGCAGGCGGAGCTGCAGTATACTTGTTCATGAAGCGAAGATAAAATTTAGAGAATTAAAACTGCTGCTGTAAAGACTGTGGTCCAGTTACCTTTTGCATCGCCCACTGCACTCTGGGTTATGTTTCTAGTCTTGTATATCTGCCCAGATATCTTCCACTGTTGTCTTTTTTCATCCCAGCTCTTGTTGACATCAAATGAAATTCCAAGCGAGGAGGCAAGCATTTGTGCCGCAATGTCTTCTGCATAGTCACCTGCTTCTTTTTCAGTCTCCCCAAAGGAGACATATTCTGAAAGATAACCATATTTTGTCTTGTCCTTTGGCTCTGCTATTCCAACAGATGCAGCCATCAGCCTATGAGGCTCATTACTTTCCTGTCTTGAATAAATTGCAAAAGTTACACTGCCAGGTCTTATCAATTTCAAGCCCTCAGCTTTTGGAATCAGCTTGCAGCCTGGTGGAAATATACTTGAGATCAAAACCAAATTTGTTCCGGCAATTCCTGCATCCCGTAATGCATATTCAAAACTTGTCAGCCTATCAGCATGAACGCCCTTACCTTTAGTAAGGAAAATTTTTTTCGCTACTAGATCCAGCACAAATCAAGTCTTAACTCACATCTTTAAAAATATATTGAATTTATAGAAATTGAATTATTTCAAGTTCTGCAATGACGAAATTATTTCTTGGCCATGTTTTTCAGGGCTGATATCTCTGAAAATTTTTGAAACTTTGCCATTCTTGTCAATGATAAAAGTAGATCGTTTTGCAAGCCCTGCAATGTTTAGTCCAGCATAGGCCTTGCAAGTAGTTTTTGCAGTGTCACTTAGATGACTATATGGTATACCATATTCTTCTACAAACTTTTTTTGATCCTGTACAGTATCTACAGAGATTGCAAAGAGCTCAGCATCTTGCTCTTTTATCTGTGGATATGCCGCAATTGTTGCCTCTGCCATCTGGAATACTTTTTTGGATGGGCATGCAAAGAGGTGATTTTTAGGATAAAAGCACAAAACGACATTTTTCTTGCCTTGAAAAGAGCTCAGTTTTACAGTTGTACCATCATTAGATGCAAGTTCAAAATCTGGCGCACTGTCCCCTTCATTCATGATGTTTCATTCCGCATTACAGGTTAATACCATTTCTGTTGGAATTTTTTTATAAGAAAACTAAATCTGAGATATTACTTTTTGAAGGTCTTTTTGTACAGTTTTTCTCCAGCAACTATTGCCTTTTTTGCACTTGCGGCGTTTTTCCACCCAAGTATCTCAACTTTCTTTCCTTCAAGTTGCTTGTACACTTCAAAAAAGTGGCCGATCTCTTTGAGATAGTGTTTGTCAAGACCTGAGATATCTGTCAGATTGTTAAATCGGACATCATCCTTTGCAACACACAGTATCTTGTCATCCATATCTCCACCGTCTTTCATTCGGAGCATTCCAATCGGGCGTGCTTCAATCAGGACACCAGGATAAGTTGGATTAGTTACAAGCACAAGTGCATCCATAGGATCACCGTCTTCGGCAAATGTTTGTGGGATTATACCATATTCCCCAGGATAGAAGAATGGTGAAAACAAGACTCGGTCAAGTTTTATCACGCCTCTTTTTTTATCATATTCGTATTTGTTCTGAGAACCTTTTGGAATTTCTACTATAACGTTTACCACGGCCGGTACTTGGGGACCAGTTTCAATATCACGCCACAAATCCATTATTGTGTCTCAGAAATAGGTCCTATTTAATTTACAGCATAAAGAATAAAATTTCTTTACACAAGTTTCAATTTCCAAAATTCCCACACATTCAAGACATAGGTGACTTCGGAAAAGATAAAACGGCACACCCGCCTCATTGAAATTATGAAGGCAGCACATGTTTTAGGACCATCCGATGTCCAGATAAAAAATGTGGAAAGGCCGCAGGTTGGCAAAGGTGAGATCCTAGTTTCCATGAAAGCCTGCGGAGTATGCGGTTCTGACCTGGAAAAGATCTACGGCAAATACAGCCAGCCTTCCATGAGACTTGGCCACGAGCCCTCAGGCATAATCTCTGACATAGGCGAAGGTGTTACTAATTTTAAAAAGGGTGACAGGGTGTTTACTCATCATCACGTCCCATGCTATTCATGTCACTTTTGCACACATGGAAACGAGACAATGTGTCAAAAATATTCAGAAACAAATCTTTCGCCATGCGGACTTGCAGAGGAGTTTATTGTTCCTCAATGGAATGTATCACATGGCGGTGTCATAAAACTGCCAGACCACGTTAGTTTTGAAGAGGCAGCAATGATTGAGCCGCTTGCATGCTGCATAAGAGCATGGAACAAGATAAAATTCAAAAAAGGAGATTCGGTTGCAATTTTGGGTGCAGGGCCAACAGGCCTGATGCACTTGATGTTAAGCAAGGCATATGGAATTGAAGACATATTTTGTTTTGACATTAATGATTTCAGGCTAGGTTTTGCAAAAAAATTTGGTATAACAGAAGCAATAAGATCAGACGACCCAGATGCATATCAAAAAATTCTTTCAAAGACTCAGAGCCGCGGCGTAGACATTGTAATGGTTTCAACTGGAAGCATCAATGCCATTTCCCAAGCAATCGATTTTGTAAGAAAAGGTGGCACAGTCATGATGTTTGGAGTTCCGACAAAAGATGCCAAGATGTCACTTGAAATGAGCAAGGTATACTCTAAAGAAATCACCATCACACCAAGTTACGCTGCTTCTGAAAATGACACAAACGAGGCATTCAGGATGATAGGGCAGGGAACAATCAATGTGCAGAAACTTGTCACACACAAGTTTGATCTTTCAGATTCTGCAAAAGCTTTGGATTATGCCCATCAAGGAAATGATTCCATGAAAATAATAATTACAAATTCAGAAACGCTTAACTAAGGCAAATTTTTTCGAAGAAGACATGGACTGGGGACTCAAGAACAGACTTGCAAAAATAATCAAGCCACAAAACAGGCGAGGTGTAATGCTAGCTGTAGACCACGGTTATTTCCTCGGACCAACAGAAAGGCTCGAAGTACCAAGAAAAACCATAGCCCCATTGTTACCATATGCAGATTCTCTCATGCTTACACGAGGTGTTTTAAGAACATCTGTTGATGCAAACTTTCCAGTGCCCGTAGTGCTCAGAGTGTCAGGGGGAGCAAGCATCATCAGTAAAGATCTCTCAAATGAAAAAATTACAACTTCTGTAAAAGAAGCAATCAAACTAAATGCGTCTGCACTTGCAATGTCAATATTTGTAGGAGCAGCACATGAGCACGAGTCACTTGTCAGCCTAGGCAATCTTGTCAATGAGGGTGAAGAATATGGAATACCAGTACTTGCGGTGACAGCAGTTGGAAAAGAACTAGAAAAGCGAGATGCAAGATACTTGTCACTAGCATGCAGAATGGCTGCAGAGTTTGGTGCACATCTAGTCAAGACATATTATTGTGAAAACTTTGAAAAAGTTGTAACATCATGCCCTGTCCCGGTAATAATTGCGGGCGGTCCAAAACTTGCAACCGAGATGGATGTATTCAACCTAACACATGATGCATTACATGCAGGTGCAGCAGGAGTTGACATGGGAAGAAACATTTGGCAAAACGACCACCCAGTGGCCATGATAAAGGCAGTAAGAGCAATAGTTCATCAAAGAGCTACAGCCAAAGAGGCTCATGAAATTTTCAAAAAGATCAAGGATGAATCACCTCAAAAAAGCAAACCTGCTCCAAAGAGCAAATCAAAAAAGTAAATCTAGTCTGAAATTTTAGTCAAATGCAGATGCACTATCTTCCACTTGGCATATTTTGCAAGAACAAAGGTTGCTCTACTTTCCATTGCCATGTGCTGGCCTCTGAAACTGTAATTGTCCACAATCATGCCTGATTGTTTCACGGTAAAAGTTACTATTGCAAAGTTTTCAAACAAGTCTACTCGCATGTTTTTTAATTCAAAATCATAATCAGAGATACTGACAAATCGCAGTTGTTCAAGTGCATTAGTAGTTGCAAAATCCTTTAGATCAAAAGGCGGTACATCACTGTATGCCGAAAACCTAGGATCATCTAGCTGAATCACACTCAATGGTGCAACATTCTTTGTTTTTCCTGCATTGAAAAATGTCATGACAATATCAAGAATCTCTTCCTTGTCGCTCAAAATCGGTATTGCTTGAGGCAAATCTAGTTTAAGTCTTATGACATGATATTGAATGGTATCATGCCTAGACACCTCATAACTTGACAAAATCCAGTTTTTGACGGTTTTAGGCACTTTTTGTCAACAATATATTTATTAATAATTTTAGAGAGAAAAATAATAGGTAAGTATGACAAAAGTAGACTCGACAAGCATTTCAAGTATTTTGTTGCTAGTCGAGCTTGTGCTGTAAAACACAGCAATTTTCGGAGATAGAAAATTATGGAAAAAATATCAGGTGCTAGGTCTTTGATGATCGCTTTGGAAAAAGAAGGCGTGGACATTGCCTTCGGGTTACCGGGAGGTGCAAACTTGCCAATTTATGACGAGCTCTACAAGAGCAACATTCGTCATGTACTGGTAAGACATGAGCAATCAGCTTCACACATGGCAGACGGTTTTGGTAGGGTAAGCAGAAGACCAGGAGTATGTTTTGCAACATCAGGTCCTGGTGCAACAAACATTGTTACAGGAATTGCAACTGCCCAGGCAGACTCGGCCCCAATGGTTGCAATCACAGGCCAGGTTCCTTCAAAGATGATAGGACGTGATGCATTCCAGGAAAGTGACATTATCGGAATTACAAACCCCATAGTAAAATATGCATTCCAGCCAATGACTCCAAATGAAATTCCAGAGGTAGTAAAAAAGGCATTTTACATTGCGGCAACTGGAAGACCAGGTCCAGTATTGATAGACATTCCAAAAGACGTACAACAAAATGAAGCAGAGATACAGTTTCCCAGCGAAGTAAAAATCAGAGGATATCATCCATGGGTTGACCCAGACATAACGCAGATTGAACGGGCAACAGAGATGCTATTATCTGCAGAAAGGCCAATAATTCTTGCAGGAGGAGGAGTCATAATTTCAAGTGCATTTGCAGAACTCCAGTCAATTGCAGAGTTGCTCATGATTCCAGTGGTTACCACTTTCAAAGGAAAGGGATCATTTCCAGAAAATCATCCTCTCTCACTTGGACCAATAGGAATGCACGGTCATGCAGAAGCAAACAAGATGATGACAGAGGCAGACTGTGTACTAGCATGCGGTTCAAGATTTTCAGACAGGTCAGTTGGTACATTTGAAGAGTTTGAAAAAAACTTGAAGATAATACACATGGATGTAGACCCTGCGGAAATAGGAAAGAACCAGACTACAAATATCGCAGTGGTTGGCGATGTAAAGACATCACTTAGGATAATGGTAAAGATGCTAATCCAAAAAGCAATCAAGCGCAACGGAGAGAATGCATGGGCAAAAAGAGTAAAGGAAACAAAGGACTACTATAGGGAGAATCTCAAGATTCATCCACATCCATTAGCAGCATCAAAGGTTCTCAAAAAATTAAGAGAAGTCTTACCTGCTCAATCAATTGTTACTACAGAAGTAGGGCAACACCAAATGTGGGCATCACTATTCTTTGATGTCATACACCCAGGTACATTTTTCAGCTCCACAGGTCTTGGAACCATGGGTTGGGGATTCCCAGCTGCAATAGGTGCCAAGGCAGCAAAGCCAGATGTCCCAGTGTTAGACATAGCAGGGGAGGGAAGCTTCAACATGACAGAAAATTCACTTGCAGTATCCGTACTAGAAGACATACCAGTAATTGTATTCCTCCTAAATAATTTCACACTTGGCATGGTAGCCCAGTGGCAGAGGACATTTTATGACAGAAGGATGATTGGAGTTGATCTCAAGAACTGTCCGGATTATGTCAAAGTAGCAGAAGCATACGGTGCACAGGGAATAAGGGCACAAACCATAGACGAAATTGGAAAAGCAGTCCAGACAGCAATAAAGAGCAACGTTGCAACAGTCATAGACATACCAATCGACCCGCAAGAAGACGTGCTACCATTTGTTGCCCCAGGAACATCACTAAAGGACATGATCTTACCATCATAGTGAGATAACATGTGGTCAATAATTTCAGTACTAGTAGAAAACAAGCCGGGTGTCTTGTTCAAGATTACAAACTTGTTTAGATCAAGAAACTATAACATCGATAGCATATCAGTAGGAGTAACCGAGAACCCCGAAGTATCTAGAATGACAATCACTACGGAGGCAGACGAAAAACAACTCAGTCAGATAATAAAACAACTAGACAAGTTGATTGACACGTTAGAAGTAAAACTATTAGACGAGAAAAAGAGCATATACCGAGAGCTTGTCATGATGAAGTTAAAGATATCAAAACCAACCGACATCAAAGAGATAACAGACCTTGCAAATGCATTCAAGTGTGATGTCCACGACGTCAGAAAGTCTTCAATCATAATAGAGATTACAGCAACCCCCGATAGAATTAATGCATTAGAAGATCTTGTCAAGGGATACGGAATTTTAGAAATGGCAAGAACAGGAATATGTGCACTAGCAAGAGGATATGGAATTGAAGATTAGAATTTTTGATACCACCCTAAGAGACGGAGAGCAGACACCAGGAGTAGCCTTGACTCCAGACCAAAAAATTGCAATCGCGCAAAAATTAGACGAATTGGGTGTTGATGCAATTGAGGCAGGATTTCCAATAATATCAGATGGAGAAAGACAGGCAATCAAGTCAATAACTGGAGCAGGGTTAAAGGCAGAAATTTGTGGATTGGCAAGGACTGAAAGAAAAGACATTGACGCTGCTGCCGCAGTAGGACTGAAATACATACATACATTCATTGCAACTTCGGACATACATCTCCAGTACAAACTAAAACTCACAAGAGAGCAAGCATTAGCAAAAGCAGTTGATGCTGTCCAGTATGCCAAGTCACTTGGCATGAAGGTAGAATTTTCAGCAGAAGATGCCACAAGGACAGAAAGAGATTTCCTAAAAAAAGTATTCAAGGCAGTAACAGAGGCAGGAGCTGACAGGCTAGACATTCCAGATACAGTAGGATATTCCACCCCACAATACATTGCAGAGATCACAAAAGATACAATTGATGCAACCCACTTGCCTGTGAGCGTACACTGTCACAACGATTTTGGGTTGGCAGTAGCAAATGCAATATCTGCAATACAAGCAGGTGCACAGTGTGCACATGTCACAATAAACGGAATTGGAGAACGGGCAGGCAATGCATCACTAGAGGAATTGGTCATGGGGTTACAGTGTCTACAATTTGATAAAAAATATGAAACCAACATCAAGACCAAGCTTCTTTACGAGACCTCGCGATACATCTCAAAAACAGTAGGAATCCAGGTCCAGCCAAACAAGGCAATAGTTGGAGAAAATGCATTTGGTCATGAATCAGGAATTCACACCCACGGCGTACTAAGCAATCCACTGACCTATGAGCCAATCAGCCCAGAACTAGTAGGCAGAACAAGGTGGTTCCAAGTAGGAAAACATGCAGGAGCACATGGCATATCAGCAATGCTTGAAGAGTATGGCATCCAGCCATCAAAGGAGCAGAGCCACGAAATCTTGGAGAAGGTCAAAAAGCTTGGAGACCAAGGAAAGCATGTAACAGATGTTGAGCTCTTGGGAATTGCAGGCGAGGTAATGCAGCAGCCAGGATTGAAGAGATTGGTCCACCTAGTTGGCTTTTCAGTATCAACAGGCATTGGAAACATGCCATATGCGTTTGTAAAATTAAACATCGAAGGCAAGGACTTTATCAGTACAGATTATGGTGTAGGTCCTGTAGATGCATCAATCAATGCAATACAGAAAATTACTGGAGAGATCTCCAAAGTAAGAATAAAGGACTATAGGCTAGATTCAATCTCCGGAGGCTCGGAGGCCTTGTGTGAGGTCACAATCAAAGTCGAGGATCCATACGGCAACCAGGCATCTGCAAAATCAATAGGAGAAGACATTGTTATTACAAGTGTGCAGGCAATGATAGATGGAATAAACAGAATCATGCTCAAAAAAATTCTCAAACAAAAAAATCTGGGACAGTAGATGTACAAGATAGCACTCATCACGGGCGATGGCATAGGCCCAGAATTATCAGAATCAGTAATTGATGTACTGGACACAATAAACGACAAGATTGGGGTAAAGATTGAAGTTACAAAGCTACAAGCAGGAGATGCCGCACTCAAAAATACTGGCAAGGCGTTACCAGATGAAACACTAGACATAATAAAAAAATCGGATGCATGCCTCAAGGCACCTGTTGGGGAAAGCGCAGCAGACGTCATTGTAGTATTGCGAAGATTGCTAGACTTGTATGCAAACATCAGACCTGCCAAGTCATATCCAAACATGCCTGCACTAAAGGAAGATATCGACATGGTCATAGTTAGAGAAAATACAGAGGATCTGTACACAGGCATGGAGTTTGATGTAGGGGAAACTGCCATTGCATTACGTTCAATCTCAAAGAGCGCGTCTGAGAGAATTGCAAGATATGCGTTTGCCACAGCAGAGCAACGAAATGGAAAAAGAAAAGTCACTTGCGTGCACAAGTCAAATGTAATGAGAAAGACAGATGGCTTGTTTGCAAAGACATGTGAGCAAGTCTCAAAGAATTATCCAAAGATTACGTTTGAGCACATGTATGTAGACGCTTGCGCCATGAATCTAATAAGACAGCCAGAGGCTTTTGATGTCATTGTAACCACAAATTTGTTTGGAGACATATTATCAGACGAGGCATCACAAGTTGTAGGTGGACTTGGAATGGCACCGGCTGCAAACATTGGAGACAAGTTTGCATTGTTTGAGCCCGTTCATGGTGCAGCCTTTGACATTGCAGGAAAGCAAGTCGCAAACCCATCCTCATTTATCTTGTCTGCAAAGATGATGTTTGAGTGGCTTGGAACAAAAAATAACGACAAGTCATGTCATCATGCAGCAAAAAGTATTGAAGATGCAGTTTATGGAATTGTCAAGGACGGGATAAAGACAAAAGACATTGGCGGAAACAAGAGTACCAAAGAGTTTACGCAGAATGTGATATCTCGCATTATTTGAGATCAGATACTGGCGGCTCTCTTGACCAAAAAAACATTGCAAGACTTATTGGGATCATGATCATTATTGCAACCCCTAACGAAATCCAGTAAAAAGTAGGATCAATTCCTTTTATGAACGGAACAGGAAATACGGTATAGGCCCAGACAAATGCAATAAACCCAAGCAAGACTTTATTTTTCTTAAATATTCTCCAACCAAGTTTTCTTTTTGCAATATAGCAGCGCTTACATCTTGTCCTGTCATCTGTCATACAGGATGTACAGCAGTGTTTTTCACAAAAGTAGCATGTCCTATCCCCAAACTCAGAGCCGCAGAAATCACACTGTTGCACATGTAATCTTGGATTTGGTCAAAATTTATCTTTTTATGGAAATAACCGTTCTGGGTCACGAGGATACAGGACCACTTCTCTAACATTGTCAATTTGTGTCAAAACTGCCATCAGCCTATCCAGTCCCAAACCCCATCCAGAATGAGGCGGCATTCCCCAGTCAAAGGCCTTCAAATGGTCCTCAAATTGCGCTGGGTCTAGTCCTTGCTCTATCAGTCTTGCTCTTATCTTGGCAGGATCATGGAGCCTTCTGCCGCCTGATGACAACTCGAGATATCCATACTGGAGGTCAAATGATTTTGAAACCAATGGGTCGTCTTCTTTTTCATGTATGTAAAAGGGCTTTAGCTTAAGCGGCCAGTCAGTCAAAAAGTAAAATCCAGGATGAATCTCTCCAAGCGTTCTCAGATGAGAATCAAGCAGATCATCTCCAAATGTGAGAGAAAGGCCTTGCTTTCCAAGCTCTTCTATGGCTTGCTTGTATGTCACCCGGTCAAAAGGAGTCCGTGGCTTTTTGATTTCTATCCCCAGGTTCTTTTGTTCTTGGAGACATGTCTTTTCCACATGTTCAAATACAGATACAACCAACTGTTCTAAAATTTCCATGACATCAGTATAATCCATGAACGCAGATTCAATGTCAACACTTGTGAACTCTGTCAAGTGTCTTACAGTGTGAGATTTTTCCGCCCTGTAAAAAGATGATATCTCAAATATTCTTTCAAGGCCAAGTGTTAATTGTTCTTTGTATAATTGTGGGCTCTGTGCAAGGTATGCTTGCTTGTCAAAATATTTCAGAGAAAATAAATTTGCGCCTCCCTCGCTTGCACTGCCAATAATTTTTGGAGTATTTACCTCAAGAAATCCTTTATCAGTCAATACCTTGCGTATACAAAGAAGAACATTGTGTCGTATCTTGAATATTGATGCAGTCTTTTGATTTCGAAGATCAAGTGCCCTTGCATTTAATCTGTTATCAATTCCGCTTTCCAGTCTACCCAGTGGATCTATTGGCAACGGATGAACTGCCCTTGACAAGATCTCAACTTTCTCAGCCTTTATCTCATATGCAAAGTCCCGTGCCTTTGACTCTTGCACTGCACCAGTTATCAGTACTACACTTTGCCTTGTAAGATCCTTTACCTGTTGCAAGTTTTCAGGACCTGCAACTACAATCTGGGATACTCCAGTTACATCTCTTAAAGTAAGAAAAGTGAGTTTTCCCAGTTCCCGCAGGTCTTCCACCCATCCCCCAACTACAACTTTTTGTCCCTTCATCGAGGGACCAAGTGCGCCAATGTCGTGGGTTTTTTTTATGTCCATTAGAGTTTCCTTACTTTCTTTCAAATTCCACTACTAGATCTATCTTTCGAAGATCGTGCGTTATTGCAACAACCTTGTCTACATCTATTGGAAAACGAGGTGTTTTTCTCCCGGATACGATAACCTTAGTTTTTTGCAGACCGCCAGGAGCCCAGACTTTATTTATTCCAAGTATCTTGATTGGAAAAAATACATCTTCTATTAGCTTCTTGTCGTCAGAGTCCTGGTGCACAAGCCAAATCTTTCCATCAAATTCTCCCTGCAGTATTCTGTAAAGTTCCCGGCTTTGCCTAATTGTCATCATGTCTTGGTTACCAAGATACAGAATATAGTCTCCATGAGATTGACGGCATGAATTTAACGTAAATTTGTCTATCTGTGGTATTTTTTGGGAAAGTTTTACCAGTTTTATTGATGCATCCACATCTGCTTTGGTCAGTATCCCTTGATCTAGTTTTGATTCACATTGAGGGCACAGTATACCATTCATCGCATCAAAATTGCAAATTGGTGTCCTCAAGGAAATCGATTTTTTGCTTGCAAAAACTAGAAGATAAACCATGCGAAAATAGCGATCAATAATCCACACGGTGCTACCCAAAAAGTCCCCAGCAAGATCGCCTGTTCAAAACTCAAATGTACTGCCAGTCCATAGAATATCCATGGTCACCTTATCTGTAAATGATCTAGTGGTCCGGTACCAAAGTCAGGGAAAGGATGTACAAGCCGTAGATCACGTGTCGTTTTCATGTAAGGATAACGAGTCCATCGGTATAGCAGGAGAGAGCGGCTGTGGCAAGAGCACACTTGGCCTTGCAATCATGAAGACCCTTCAGGGAAATGCAAGTGTTGCAGGGGAGATTCTTTTGGATGGAAGATCCATATTGCCAATGCCAGACACGGAATTTACAAAAGAGATCAGATGGAAGAAGGTATCAATGGTCTTCCAGGGAGCAATGAATTCCCTAGATCCAGTCTTTACCATAAAAAAACAATTCGAGGAGATCCTGAAAAAACATAACTTTGGTGGAGACCACAAACAGGCAATTGAATATGCCATGTCATCAGTCGGACTTGCACACTCTGTTTTAGACAAGTATCCACACGAGATTAGTGGCGGGATGAAACAAAGAGTCATCATTGCCATGGCACTCATTTTAAAACCAAAAATGTTGATTGCCGACGAGCCTACTACTGCACTTGATGTCTTGGTTCAGGCACAGATCATGATTTTATTAAAGAAACTCAAAAAAGAGGGGTTGTCAATCATGCTAATCTCACATGATTTGGGCATAATATCAGAGATTGCAGAAAAAGTCGGAATCATGTATGCAGGACAAATTGTAGAATTTGGCAACATGGAAGACATTTACAAAAATCCAAAGCACCCCTATACGATTGCACTGCTAGATTCCATACCAAAACTAAATGAGACAAAAAAGATCATACCCTTGAAAGGCAATCCTCCAAGCCTAGTCAATCCACCCAGCGGATGTAGGTTTTATGACAGATGTCCCCAGGCCATGGAAAAATGCAAAAAAGAGCCGCCAAAAATCAAGACAGCCTCAGGGTTTGTCATGTGTTGGCTACACGAATAAACTGGATTAACTGGGTTCAGATAAAATAATCTTGTATTTTACTTGATGCCTGCGCCGTTATAGTACGAGTTGTACACTCGTAGTGCATTGTCCATAGAGGTTTGCTTTGCTTGTGCTATCAGTGCATTTCTATCTGCACCGTTTTCATCTGTCGATGTGCTAGTCAAACCATAATAGTTTGATTGCAACAGTGCAAGGTGTCTTTCATGAATTTGGTTGAATATCATTACTGCTTTTTCTAATGCATATGCTTCCTGTGGAGTCAAGTTGCGGCCTGGATGAGTCTGCTCATTGGTCACAGTGTTTGGCTTGTATGTGAATTGTGCTGGGTCGACATATTGGCTCAAGTCTACATATACTTGATCAATTTTGGCAAGTTGGCTTACCAAGGCTGCTGCCTGGGCTTCAGCATCATCCATATTCTTTGTAATCTGAGTTTGTCTATCATAAGTTGAAGCAGAATCAGTTGTTGGACCTGCTTGGAAGTTTGCATAGTTTTCTTGAATCTTGACTAATTGGCCTACAATGTCTTGTGCTTGTGCAAGAGATGCAGAACGTGCAGCATCAATCATAGCATTTCTGTCTCTGCCCTGAGTATCAGTGGATGTGTCATTGAGTCCATTGTAGTTTGACTGAAGGTTGACCAATTGTGTAACATGAATAGTGTCAAATTGTGCAATTGCGTTTTGTAATGAAACTTGTGCTTGTGCATCAATGTTTCGTCCTCTGCTTGTTTCATCAGTGCTAGTGCTGGTAAGACCAGACCAGTCTCTCTTGGATTGGTCCATATTTGCAAACTGGTAGTAGCTCATGTATTTTGCCATGGCCTTTTGTTCTGCTGCTTGCTGTCTAGCGGCAATATCTGACCAAGGATCATCTGCAAATACGGCATGACTTAGATAGATTGATCCTGCACTGAATAAGAGTCCTGTAATCATTACAAGTGCGAGTAATTGAGATTTCACGATTTTCTCTCAGATATTAGCCTTTTAAAACTTTGCGATGATCAGATTCTGACCTACTGATCGCTTGATATATTTGCGATCACATCAAGAAATGATGGAAGAGATCCTCGTAGTCAAGAACTTGAAAAAATATTTTGTCAAAAAAGGTCTAACGGGAGCTGACAAGGAGATAACAAGAATAGCAGACGGAATTTCATTTTCAATCAAGAATGCAGAGACGTTTGTATTGGCAGGCGAGTCAGGGTCAGGCAAGACCACCATTGCACGCATGATACTGCGAGCCTTAGAACCAGACTCTGGGACCATAATCTTTGACGGACAAGAGATAACAAATCAAGAAGACCATCTAAAAAAGATAAGGCTTGGCTGCCAGATGGTTCACCAAGACCCTTATGCATCAATCAATCCAAGGATGACTGTTTTAGACATAGTAAAAGAGCCTCTTGAAATCCACAGAATTGGGAACAAGGAAGAAAGAAATCGTTTGGCATCACATGCGCTCAGTCAGGTAAAACTAGAACCAGTTGATGACATTATATCAAAATATCCACACATGTTATCAGGAGGACAGCGACAAAGAGTTGCAATAGCCCGTGCAATTGTGACAAATCCAAAACTTGTCATAGCAGACGAACCTGTTTCTATGCTTGACGTATCAGTAAGAATTGGAATACTTGAACTGATAAAAGAATTACAGGAAATACACGGAATCTCTTTTCTTTACATAACACACGATTTGTCCACTGCAAGTTACATTGGCCACATGATTGCAATCTTGTATCGTGGAAAGATTGTAGAGACTGGACCAATCAATGAAGTTCTGTCCAGCCCACGTCACCCATACACCCAAGCACTTTTGGATTCCATCTCAAACCCTGACCCGGACAATTTACACAGAGACCACAAGATACGCATTAACGAATCTTCTGGAATCAACGAGTATCAAGGATGCAGGTTTAGGGCAAGATGTCCTTACGCAATAGAAAAATGCAAACAGGAACCAGAATTGGAAAAAATTTCAGAGAAAAGACAGGTTGCGTGTTTTGTAAAAATAAACTAGTTTGCAACTTCTGGCACATTAGAAATTCTGTGCGACACAACATGTGAAACACCATTTCTTGGAAAGACACCGTAGATCAGAGTTGCCTTTTTGACTACAGAGTCTTTCAATGATACCATTATCATCTGGCTACCCTTTGCCCTGTCTTCAAGTATTGTAGCAAGTCTTTCAGTGTTCAATGCGTCAAGGTGCGCATCAACTTCATCAAGCAAGTAAAATGGAGACGGTTTTAGTTTTTGTAATGCTAACAAGAAGGTGATTGCAGCAAGTGTCTTTTCACCACCACTGATTGATGTTGATTCTCTTTTTGGTTTGTTTGGAAATTGTACAAGATATGATATTCCAGATGAGAATATGTCATCCTCATTTTGAATTTCAAGCCATGCATTTCCTCCAGTCATCTTGCTAAATATTTCGCGTATGTCCTTGTCCACCTTGTCATACGACTCCAAGAAGGTCTGGCGTTTACCCTTGTCAATTTCTTCGATGAATTTTACAATGGAGTTTCTCTCTTCTTCAAGTTCATTCTTTCTTGATGACATGGAGCGATATCCATTTGAGATTTCGACATATGTCTCAGGGGCCCTAGTATTTAGTGAGCCAGACAGTTTTCGTTTCTCAGATTCTAGTTCAACTAGGATCTGGTCTACATCAAATGATTCTAACAGCGTATGGTACCCGTATGACTCCAGGGTTTTACGGATTCTTTCTTCGTTTTCTACCAAGTCTTTAACATCTCGTGCTATGGAATCAGACTGCCTCTCCATGCCGTTTACCTCTTTGCTCAAGGTCCTTTCGGATTCATACAGGCCTTTTAGTTTAGAATCATATTCTTTTAGTGTAGATACAGATGTTCCAGAAGTAGAGATAAGCTGCTGTTCTTTTTCTCTCAGTGTTACAAGTATAGAGTCCACGTTTTCTTTTTCTTTTCCAAGCGCTCGTGACTGGACTTCGATGTCATACTTTTCATGGTTTAGCGAAGATTGCTCTTGTGACAAGAGTCTCACGTTGGCCTTGAGTGAGTTCTCTTCATTGCCTAGGCCAGTCAGATTTCCTGTCAGTTCCCTGAACTGTGTAGATATTGCACTATGAGAGCCCAGCAAGCTTGCACGCTTTTCATTCAACGATGAGAGAAGACTTGCTACCCTTGCCTGGCCCTCGTCGGCATAATTTTCCCTAGTCAGAGAGATGCGTTCATCCAAAGACGATTCATAGGATTGCAATTTTGAGATGTTGACCAAGATGCTCTCCTCCCTTCTTCGCAATTGCGATATTCTTGAGGTAAGTTGATCTTCAGACAGGCTCAAGTTCTTTAGTTTTGCCTTGATGTCTGAAAGGCTAAGACCTACATTTGCAAAGCCAGTCTCAGACGAGTTGTATCTGTTTTCAAGGCTGTCAGTTATCCTCTCAAGTTTTTTTAGTTGGCTCTTTTTGTTTTGGATAAATCTTCGCAAAAGTTCAAGAGATTGTACCAGTCCATCTACTGATGTGCTCAATAAAATAATTTTTGTCAGATGAGAAACTTTGGAATTAACATCAACTACAACAGCATTTGCATCAGCCTCGAAAAATTGTCCGTCAATTGTAACTGCCTTGTAGCCCTTTTTGGACAATTCGTATGCTTTCTCCTTTGAATCAACTAACACAATGTTTCCAAAAATGAAATTTTTGAGCGACTCGAATTTTTCATCACACTTGACAAATTCAGACAAAATTCCAAGGATACCATTTTCTTTGTTGATAGAGATCTTTGAGTTGGATATTGCATCTAGTGGAATTATCCTTATCTTTGGCAGTTTCTTCTCTTGTGCAAACTCTGCCAACCCAAGTAATGTAGCAAAGTCATTTACAACTAGACCCTTGAGCCAGTCAGAGCCAACTGCAAGCAATGGTCTTTCATACTGCTTGTCCCATGTTAGAATTTCAAAGACAAGACCCTGGATTCCAAGTCTCTTGGAGTCTTCTTTTAGTTTTGCAATTGAATAATCTTCGTGCATCACTTCCTTTACAACTTTGATCTTTGCTTCATATTGTGCAGCAGCCTTGCTTGCCTTTTCAAATATTATCGTGGTCTCTTCAATGTCTTTTTCAATCTTGACTCGTCTTTCACGCAGATTGCCAAGTCTTGCTTTCAGGTCATTTATTGCAGACTCATGGCCTGCCCGAACCTGTCGTAGTTTTCTCTCAAGACCCAAGAGATTTTCTTTCTCATCAAGTATGGATTTTACCTTCAAGGAGTTTTGCTCTATCTTATTTTGAATGTCAGTACGCTCTTGTTCAAACTTGGACAGTGAAAGTTTTGTTTCGTTTAATTGATCTGTAAGTTTTCGTACTGTTTCGTCTACCCTAAGTTTGTTTGTGGCAATTTGAGATTGTTGTTTTAGTACCTGACTGATTTCCGAGTCAACAGATGCAAGTTCAGCATTTGCATTTTTTCGAGTCTCGTTGATATTATCAATAGAATTTTTTAGTTCTGCAATTTGATTTTCCAGCAAGGAGCGTTTTTCACTCAATGCCACAAGTTCAGACTGGATTTCTGGAAGTCTTGAATCTATTTGGGACAGTCTTCTTGCATTAGTTGCAAGTTTGCTGTTTGCAGATTCAAACTGGTGCATTGCGGCTGCAAGCTCAGAGTCAATTGTAGCTTTTGCCTGGTTATACACATTTACTTCATCCATGAACTTTTGTTTTTCTTCTTCAAGTTTCTTTATTTCATCTCTGAGTTGGCTACGCTGTTCGTCAAGTTTTTTGGTCTCAGACTGGATGGCATTGAGGTTTCTCTCCTTTGAGATTTTTGTAGACTCGATGTCTCTTAGTTTGTTTGAGGACTGGATTGCATATAGTCGCTTTAGTTCTTTATCTAAAATATCAAATCTGAGCTGGTTGTTTCTTTCTAGTTCCAACTCATCAATGCGTTTTTTTATTTCATCCATTCTAGCAAGTGCAATCTCTAGTCGTCGGTCTGCCTCGTCAAGTTGCTTTAATGATTCAACCTTTTTTTCGTCAAAGTATGCAAGGCCAATGATATCTTCTATGATTTTTCGTCTTTCTTCTGCATTAAATTCAGAAATTCTTGTGATAGTTCCCTGCTGGACAATGTTTAGCTTGTGAATCCCACAGTTTGCCACTTCGAGTATGTCCAAAACATGGTTTCGAAGAACCTTCTTTTGGTTTAAATAGTAAATATTCTCGCCGTTCTCATCCATTTCTCTAGTAATTGTCACAGTATTCGAGTCCACAGGGATCTTCCTGTCAGAGTTGTCAAAGTGGCAGCTTACACGTGCAATTTTGGCCCCATGTTTTGCATTATCTACATCATGCAACAATGAGCGAAGCTTGTCCACTCTCATTACTTTTGGAGAGTTTTCACCAAGGGAAAATGAGATCGCATCAAGTATGTTGCTTTTTCCAGATCCATTTGCGCCAGAGATTGCGACTAGTCCTTGCTCAAAGTTTACAATGGTATTTTTGTACCCAAACGACTTGAACCCAAATATCTCGAGTTTGCGTATATGGACCAATGTATCCGATAAAGCCTGAGTCGAAATAACCGATTATTGACAAGTTTACTTGAGCTGCTGAATAAAAATTATAATGTGAGATCTAACTGTCGCGCTTGCCTTCTACAAACTCGCCAAATGCCTTCTTTGCCTCGGCATACGGCATCTGTATAGGAGGATGTTTGAAACAGTAAGATGAGATGCTTGTCATGGGACCATACAGTTTTCTATCAAGTGCAATCTTTAACCCTCGGATTGCATCGATCATTATTCCTGCACTGTTGTATGCATCAATTACTTTGAGTTTAAGATCCAACTTGACTGGAATCTTGCCAAAGTATTTTCCTTCCAAGTTGATGTAACAGATCTTCTCATTATCGATAAAGTCAACATAATCGCTAGGACCAATTCTCATTGGGATATCATAATCGGCCATTGCCTTTACTGCACTTGTCTTGCTGATTCTCTTGTCTTCCAATCTTTCTTCGTCAAGCATGTTGAAAAAGTCCATGTCACCACCAATGTTTAGTTGGTATGTGCCATCAATCTGGACGCCCCTGTCTACAAAGAGTTTGACAAGTGTCTTGTGAACAACTGTAGCCCCAAGCTGACTCATCACATCATCGCCTGCAAGCGGAATTTTTTTGTCAGCAAATGCCTGCTGCCATTTTGGTTCGGATGCAATAAACACAGGAATTGCATTGAGAAATCCCACTCCTGCTTCCAGTGCTTGGCTTGCATAGTGTTTTACCGCAGTGGTGCTTCCTACAGGTAAATAGTTTACCAGCATATCCGCACCTGTGTCTTGGAGAATCTTTTTGACGTTAACGTCTGGCTCCTTTGAATTAGTCACAATTTGGCTCAAGTGCCTGCCTACACCGTCTAGAGTAGGACCTTTTTGCACGGTCACGCCCGTATGAGGTACTTCTGCCACGGTGATGGTATTGTTAGGCTTTGCATAGATTGCTTCGGATACATCTTTTCCTACCTTGGTATCAGCAACATCAAATGCTGCCACCACCTCAATGTCTCCTGGCTCATATCCTCCAATGTTGTATGCCGTTAGACCTACAGTATCATGAATATTCTGAGAATAGTATTTTGCACCTTGGATAATTGCTGAAGCACAGTTACCAACACCAGCTATTGCAATCTTTATTTTCTTACCCAACTTCGATAGCTACCAAATAATCCATTATATTAATTACTTGTGATCGAGAACAGAGGATTTTATAGCCCAAAGTCAAATTGTGCCTTATGATAAAACCTGGAAAACCTGTCAAGGATATTTCCATTAAAAAAGGCGATACCATTGATTCCATATTTGACCAAATGTCAAAGTCAGGTGGATTTGAGTCAAAAAATCTTGTTGACGGTCTCAACATTCTAACTGCCATGATTGAAGACAAGAACTGCTTAAAGTTCATGTCATTTGTTGGTGCAATCGTATCAACTGGCCTCAGGGGTGTGATAACTGACATGGTGAAAAATAAAATGTGTGACGTGATAATAACCACTTGCGGTGCCTTGGATCATGACATTGCAAGGCATTATTCCAATTATTTGGAAGGATCATTTACCATGGATGACAGCGAGCTTGTGGAAAAAGAGATACACAGATTAGGAAATGTGCTAGTTCCAATGAAGAGTTACGGCCCATTGATTGAAGAAAAAATGCAGAGTTTTCTACAAGAGGCCTACAAGGATGGAAAAAAAGAAATGTCAACTCGCGATGTGACAAAGATGATTGGAGAAAACTTGGGAGAAGACTCATTTCTTTATTGGGCAAACAAGAACAACATACCAGTAATCGTTCCAGGAATTATGGACGGTGCAGTCGGGAGCCAAGTCTGGATGTTTTCGCAAAATCACAATGATTTTAGATTAAATGTTGCAGCAGACGGAGATTTATTATCAGGATTAATTTTCAAGGCAAAAAAATCAGGCGCGTTGATGATAGGGGGAGGAATATCAAAACACCACACATTGTGGTGGAACCAGTACAGAGACGGCCTTGATTATGCAGTGTACATAACAACTGCCCAAGAATTTGACGGGAGTTTGAGCGGCGCACTTGTCAGAGAGGCAATATCATGGGGCAAGGTCACAAAGAGTGCCAAACAGACAACAATTCATGCAGAGGCAACAACAATTCTGCCATTCATCTACTCGGCCCTGCTTGCCAAGCTCAAATAGTGTAAACTGTCTTGTGGTAGAGTCGTTCAAATCCTAACTTTGAATAAAATTCCAAGAGACCATCTCTCTCATATGTTTCCAGCATTAAAAATTCCAAGTTTCTGGAATTGACTTGATGTGACGCAAAATCAATCAAAGAGGCTGCCGTTCCACGATTTCGCTTATCGGGTACCGTGCCAAGACAATAAAGTCCCAGGACAGAATCTTTTTCATACAAAGCCATGCAAGAGCTGCCGGATTCATCTACAAAATAGCCTACAGAATGTAGCGATTGTTCAAGAATTGAAGTTACAGGCTTGGACCAATTTGGGCAGTCATATGCCTCACAGAAAATTCGTGTCCACTGATCAATTGTATCATGTGTTATTTTGACAGCACTTGTTTTCTTTGATGGTGCCGTTCTTTTTTTTAGGACATGTTGTGTGTCATAATAAGAAAATCCCTTTTTTTTAAGTAGGATATCAAATTCTGGATAATTCAGAGAGTAGACATATGGTACGAGATTATTTTTCTGAAAGTGTTCTATTGATTTGTCAACCATATCTTCGCTCAGACATGTGACACCTGTCAATTTGTTGAAAAATACATCATCTGAAAATTGTGGGTTTGAAAAAAGTATGCCGCAGTCAAATTTTGTGGAATTGCTCCACATTCCAGTAAAGCCAGTGTCATTCGATTCAATTTGTCGCATCATGTATTATTCCAAGTATTTTGCATATGCGATTAAAATCAGTTGAGGCTATGCTCTTTCCATTTTTTACCCCGATGCATATTTTTTCTAGTTTTGCAAGAGCAGCGGGAGAATCAAGATCGTCATTTAATGATTCTGTAAAATCATGAATAAGATTTGAGATATCTTTGTGTGTTGTATCAGAGACGTGAGATTTGGTTAGACGAATCAAATCAAGCAGTGGTTTTTGCAACAATAATTCTTTTTCAGAAAAATCCATGTCGGCACGATAATGTTTGGAAAAGATATACAGTCGAATCATATCAGAACCGTGTTTTTTGACAAGGTCCTTTACCCAGACAACGTTTCCCAAAGATTTTGACATCTTTTCTCCACCAGACAAAACAAGGCCTACATGAACCCATGCTTTAACGGGCTCTTCAGAGTCTGTCAAAAGCTCATACTGTGCAAGATGCGCCTCATGATGAGGATATAGAAGTTCTCGAGCACCTCCATGGATATCATAGTTCTTGCCGAAATTTTCTATCGCAACTGCAGTATCTTGCATGTGCCACCATGGAATGCCTTTTCCAAGATCACTTTCCCATGAAAAATCAAAATCTTCTGTGCAGTTCCACAGCATAATGTCTTCTTGGTTTTTCTTGCCAGGCCCAATGTCTAACCTGTGCAGATTTAGCTGAGTCCTAGTCTGGTGTGAGATTTTTCCATAGTTTTGCACCTTGGAAACGTCAAGGTAGACATTTCCATGCGCCATGTAGGCAACTTTTTTTTGCACTAGTTTTTGTACTTGTTTTTCAATACTGGATACATAGTCTGATACATATGCAAGTCTGTTGATGCTTTGTATGCCAAGCGATTGCAGATCCACTACAAATGCAGATGCGTAAAATTTTGCCACATCTTTGTAAGTTATCGAGTTTTCATTTGCCTTGTTGAACACGTTTTGGTTGATATCAGTCAGGTTCACAAGAACATCAGTTTGGAGCCCTTGATCATTTAGACACCTAGACAGAAGATCATATATCAGAAATATCCTTGCATGTCCCAAATGAGTATAGTCGTATACGGTGGGACCACAGATGAATATTTTTACAAGGTTTTTGTCAAATGGAACAAAGTCCTCTTTAGATGAAGAAAAAGAATTGAAAAGTTTGAGCATTTTTTTGACTTAACGTCCGCCTTGTGAAAGGATTGGAGTCAATGTCACAGTAGAACGAACTTTTGGAATTCGCCTGATCTTGTGTGTGATTACAGATTCTAGAACAGAACCGGAATCGGCTTGCAGTTTTACAAAGATGTCATAGATTCCATAGGTACCTCGTACCTCTTTTACTTCGGAAATTTTTGCAAGTTCGTTGATTATCTCTACTTCTGAACCTAGATCACAGTTAATGAGTATGTAGAGTGTTTCCATAAATAAAGACCGATTTGGCCACATAAAACGATATCCATATTTAAAAAGCCGTGTTCAATACTCACACCATGGGAAATGAAGTATTTGTCAGAGAGATTATTCCAATTGATGTAAAGGGCGGTTATCTCATAGATGGCTTTCCTTATACCGGTTTAGCAAACGCCATTGCAACTGAGTCACTTGTCACCACCACATCCAAGTTTGAATTGGCAGGCGTTCTTGATTCTGAACTTTTTCCTCCAATCAGCATTGTAAGAGATGAGGTGCCAAGTTTTCCAGCACGAATCTTGGTCAACAGTGACCTCAAGGTTGCAGTCTTTTCATCATTTCTTACCCCCCACGAATCAATTCACCGTGATGTTGCAAGAGTCATGCTAAAATGGGCAAGTGACCACAAGTGCTCTTTTATCATAAGTAGTTCTGCAATCAAGAGCGATGACGAATCTCCCTTTGTGATAGGGGTTGGGAGCACCGAAGAGTCAAAGAAAAAACTACGAGATGCAGATATCCCAGTGTTAAAGAATGGAACAATTCCAGGAATTCCAGGAATTTTATTAAATGAAGGCCTGATAGCAAACATCAATGTCATAGTATTGTTGTGCAAGGCAAGAGAATCAGGACCTGACTTTAGAGCAGGTGCAGAGATTTGCATGGCAATGACAAAACTTGTTCCAGGGGCTTCATGTGATCTCAAACTATTACTCAACGAGGCAGAGAGCATAGAGCAGAATCTCAAACAAGCAGAGCATGATGCCGGTCCACTCAGAGATGCAATTTACGGATGACATTCCAAGAGAAAACCATTTCAAGACAAGATCTTGAGAAATTTTTAAAGACATTGGACTCGGATGAGGGCATCAGAATAGATAATGGAACAAATCACATATTTGTAAACAAGACATCAAAGAGATATTGTGTGGACATGTCAACAGACAACAAGGATGAATTTGTTTACAAAAACAGCGCAGCCGAAGTCATGGATTTTCTAAAAGATTACATCAATCAAGCATCAAGGATTTTCGCATACTAAATCAACCACAATCTAGCTCCTCAACATTTGATTTGCATTCATTGTTAAATTGCGATATTCTGGAATTTAGTGCATCACAGAGTAGTGGATCTTTTGTTTGATCATATTTTTTTTCATCACCAGCAATGTTCAACTGGCGTATAGGACAGGCATTTGACAATTCAGTTTTATAAGAAACAAGGACTGCAATCAAGCCTATTACAAGTATGGCCAGAATCCATTTTGTTTGTCTGCTAGGCATTCTGGCTTTTTGAGACATCCACTTCAATGGTTGAGACGTTTCTCTCTTTTCCATCCTTTGATTCAAGTCTCTCAGAGAAG
Organism: Nitrososphaerota archaeon; assembly: GCA_028867275.1. Lineage (GTDB taxonomy): Archaea > Thermoproteota > Nitrososphaeria > Nitrososphaerales > Nitrosopumilaceae > Nitrosotalea. The sequence continues at coordinate 80,999 of JAGWGU010000001.1, read as the reverse complement.
ATCCTCACACCGCTTACCTTGTATCCCATGGCACTCATCCTTTTGACTATCATTTGTGATACATCAACAGCAGTAACTATGCTTCGGCCCCTTGCCTTTATGGTCACTGTTGGCTCGTTTGCAAGAAGTGTAAGAGTAGCATTAAGATATGTCAGAATGGGTTTTTTGCCAATAAATACAATATTAGGCGGTCTTGACACAAGACCACTCTTGTTGTGTTTTATTTAATAGTTAGCACAGTAAAAATTCAATTTACCATTTGGTTTACTATTTGGTTAAAAATACAAATTACATCGGATGCTAGTCAAGATTCTTTTTTTCGATATACCGCTGCAAGATTTTTTCAATATCCTCTGTCTGAGACTGTTTTACTTCATCAACCACATCTTTTTCTGCAATCTCATAACAGTTGAGCATTTCATTTTGCTCTTTATAGAATAACAATACTTTTTCCTGGTATATGCAATAGTATAGTTTGTCAACTTCCATTTTTTCTGATCGTATCTTTACACCCTCTGGTTCTACCACTATGGGATAATCCACAATTAATTTACCAAGACAGCATATTTAGATGATATTGCCTATTAGCTACTCATCGCAACAACAATAACGTAATAAGTATTTCAAATCATAAATTCACTGTGACTGACAGAGTAATATGTCATATTGACTTTGATTATTTTTTTGCCCAGTGCGAAGAGATACGCAGACCAGACCTAAAAACAAGACCTGTAGCTGTATGCGTATATTCAGACAGAGGAGGCGACAGCGGAGCAATTGCAACTGCAAACTATTTGGCAAGAAAATATGGCGTCAATTCTGGAATGCCAATCAAGTTTGCAAAAAAGAAGCTAGCAGACGTTCCAGAGGCAGTTTTTTTGCCAACCGATTTTGAATACTATAGCGAAGTGTCAGAAAATGCCATGAACATAATAAAAAGCCATGCAGATATCTTTGAGTACGTTGGAAGAGATGAGGCGTATCTTGATGTCACAGAGAGGACAGGTCATGGTTTTAAAAATGCAGCACATTTGGCACAACAACTCAAGAATTCGTTACGCACTACAATAAAGCTCTCAAGTACCATAGGAGTATCCTCAAACAAACTTGTCGCCAAGATTGCGTCAGGATACAAGAAACCAGATGGCCTCACCATCGTAGAGCCTCAAGACATCGAATCGTTTCTGGGCCCATTACCAATCAGAACAATTCCAGGAATAGGCAAAAAATCTGAGGAAAAGTTTTCTGAAATGAACCTTGATACAATATTACAGCTTCGCAGCGTAGATGTCTTTACCCTAAACGAATTGTTTGGAAGAAAAATAGGCTCTTACATTTACAATGCAGCTCGTGGAATAGATGACGAGCCGGTATCTCCAAGACACGACCCCGTCCAATACAGCAGAATAGTAACACTCAGGCAAGATTCCAAGGATTTTGATTTTCTTGTAAAAGATTTGGAGAAACTATGCGATGACTTGCATGAAACCATAGTCAGAGACAATATACTTTTCAAATCAGTTGGCATTCAATTTGTCCAATCAGACCTGTCAAACAAAACAAAATCAAAGACTCTTAGGAATCACACATCAAGTCTTGACGAGCTCAAAAAAACTGTAATTCAACTGCTAAAAGAATCTCTTGAAGACCAACAATTGCTCATAAGACGACTAGGTGTGCGAGTCTCTGACTTTTCTCAACCTAGTGGACAGGCAGACATTACAAGATTTTTTTAGATCAAGATTCCTACTCTTGATGCCAGCCGTTTATGCTCCTCATCAGATATCCATTCCACATGTAAATAGTCAAATATTTCACGGTCATTCATTCCCAGCCTTCTTGCCTCCTCAACTGCAATTGCATATGCTTCAATCTCGGTAGGCCTATCAACATAGGAATAAGATTTGTCATAAAGATCCAGTCCCTGTCTTTGCTGTTTTACATGCACCAGTTCATGAATTATATCAAGATAGAGAACTTTTTTTTCAGAATTTTTAAGATGGTTTCTTCCTATCACTATTGACGCATCATCGTTTTGCACATGCATGTAATGTGTACTTTCATTTACAATGACAGATGTGTTTTTAAACACATCATCAAGGTTTTCTTTTGTTTCAAATATTTTTAAAAGAACATCGGTATCTTTTAGATTTTCAAAAATTTCTTCGATGCTGTATACGCCGTTTTCTACATCATTATTTACTTTGATCTGGTTCATTTTTCACTACCCCTAGTTTTTTTTTGATGCGTTTTGTTTCAACATATGTGACTATGAGTAAGAATATGAAGAGCCAAGGTAGGAACATTATCTCTCCTGCAATACCATGAAATGACTCAAATTCATTTACGTTGGTAGACACCTTTAGGACAAAAATTGACAGTGAGAGAATCCTAATTACGTTTACAGTTATTGTTCCCACTACGCCCATAACATAGTAGGCAATCTTGCGGTTTCGTGGGATATTCATCTTTAGCAAAAATGCCATCATCACAAGAGAATAGATTATGATGCTGTGTACACCTGCAGAGGGCCAGAATACCTGTAATGCAAACGGACCATGGTCTCCACTGAGGAACATGACATTTCCATGAGAGGTGGCCAACCCCAAGTGGAACAGGGTGATCAAAAAGACATCAATCTTTACAAGATATGGTACAACGTATTGCAGTGGGCCTAGAGAGTCATACGGGAAAAATGCATCAAGTGACAAAATGATTGCAGTGCCTGCTGCATATATCGGGCCAGCGGGAGATATTCTAATCCATCTCTTGCCAAACAGAATTGTCATGCTTGCCATGAAAAAGGCTGCAATTACGATAAAGTCCCACATCCATGTCCAAGAGTCCTTTAGTAGAACATGGAAACTAGGAGCAGCAGAAATCAGGTAATCTTTCAAGCCAAATTCTAAGCCAGTCAGATATACAATTACTGCAGCTGCAAGTGGAATTATTGCAAGCAAACGTTTCTTTGGAATTTCTAATTTCAGGCCAATTAGTTCTGCAGCTATGAAGGCCATTGCAAAAAGAAATCCTCCTCTGCCTTGGTTCCATCCAAGGCTAAACGTATTAGGAAACACTATCAATGCAAACAATATAGGAGATGCAATTATTGCCAGTGCAAAGATGACACTTTTGTTTTGCAATAAATTAGGTCCAAAGTGTGTCAAATAAAAACTCTAGTAACTAGAAAAAATCAGATATTGATTTTTGTTTTTTTGCCAAATACAGTTTGCTGTGAGCAAGCCATTCTTTTTTTCCAATGCTCAGACCCTTGCATGCAGCATCAAGCCCCTCTTGAAAATTGGGAACCACCAACGGTTTTTGTTTCATGGCCATGCGGACTCCTTCCCGCACTTGCCAGACACCAACTGGCACTGCATACTCAGGTCTTATTTCACGAAGCACCATTACTGCTGCTTGAATTTTATTTTGGGTAAGATATTCTGACACTGCAAGCCTTGAGGCAAAGTGTGCCCCTGCAGTTTCTGGATAGTGTTTGAGCCCTTTGATATCTTCAAAATCAGATCCAAACCCCACATTTCCCTGCTCATCATACCATGCCTCTTGCATTTCAAACATCCATCTGCTTGGAAACATGATTACGGAGAAAAAGTTTCCCAGATGATTATATGAAAACACTAGAGAAGTGTCCAGAATTTCATACTCGATTATTTTTTCTACAAGCGATTTTGAGAGAACATCGTCTGTTGCAGTGATGCTCCACCTGGTTGGGACAAGCTTTCTTTCTTTGCCAAACATTCCAATGCTGAAACATTTTTGGATTCTTGAAATTTCGATGCCCCTGTTGTAAAGCTCGACCATTGCATCCTGGGCCAAAAGATCCTTGTCATAGAACGTACGCTGTATGTTTTTGTCAGACGACGAGCTTGTAAACTTGGCAGACTTTATCTCCCCAATTGGTCCAAAGATAGGGCTGTCTCCGTCAACTGAAGCTATAGGGGATGCGTTTTTCACCAGTTCCATTTCTGCATCAGTTGATCTTTCAGACATGGACATTTCCTGGAGGCTCTCAATGTATCTCTGCCCCACATCTCCTACTTTTACAGGTTTTATCCCACGAACCAAACTTAGCCTATAGTTTACTATATCCTCAAGACTCTTGCCAGTCCATTTTTCTGGCGAGTCTAAGATCATTGTATCACCATGAACAGGAGGTAACATGGGGCCGACCAGAACTTTGGGGTACCCATATGCGCCAACAAAGACAGAGGGAGGAGAGGAACCGTCAATGTGATTAGAGGAAAACAGGTTACCGTAACGTGAGAGATATTCCTTCCAGTTTGATTCTATTGACTTTCGTATATCAGCAGCTGTGCGTTTCACACAATCTGTAATGAACTCTAGCTAATAATATTATTCAGATTATTTGTTTCAAGTTATATTCAACTAATCAGTCAAGACAACACATATGGACTCGGAGACTTTTGGAGTTGAAAAGGGATACGGCACCCAGGCAATAGAATGGATGAACGAGGAAGCAAAGAAGATGGGCTGGAAGTTTGAGGCAAGGCTATACAATCATGAAATTCAAACAAAGAATTTTGGTACATTTGAAATGTTTTCGTTGATAGGAGACCCAAAGGCTGCAAGGGAAATAACAATGAGGGCAAGCAAACGATTCAAGATCAAAGTCATAGAAGGCGGTTACAAGACAAGAAAACTTTTGGTAAAAGTTGCAAAAAATGAATATGGGATGGTAAAAAAAGGCGACAGGACAGTAGGGCAAATCGAGTTTGAGTCTTCAAGGTTTTCACATGGAGACTGGAAAGTAACAAAAGAAGAGAGAAAGTAACATCACAACGATCTTGCTAAAAGCTGTGTAACACGAAGTGGTTCTGGAATGGAACCCTGAAGGGTAAAATGGTCTAGCAATTTTTGTGCCTCTCTTGTAGTACAGCCCTCAGTCCTAAGATAGAGATCATAGCCAGTATGCAATCTAACCTTAGATCGCCTGCCAAGTTTGCAATATTTCTCCATTTTTTGCTCATAGGAATCAGGAAAGTGGTGTTTTATTGCAGATTCTATTCCCTTTGACTCCTCATAAGTTACACCAATCACTGGCAGCCCTGTCTCTTTTCGAATCGTGGTAACATCAATGATGTTATACATTGCAATTATCAGCCCAGAGATCAAGACAAAACTAATGTCATCTCGTCCAAGTTTTGAATACATCTTGAGAATGGAATTTGTTGCATCATCTCCGCCAATAGTACAATGGCCAAAAACAAACCCATCAATTACAAAATCCCTGCGCATTACCACGCCTGCAAGTCTTGACCGTTTATCGCCTTGTTTGAAGCTCTCGGCAATCACAAGGCCCCTCAGACCCTTCTTTTCAAGATGGATGTGACTCATTTTTCTTTACTCTAGTAAACCGTCTGTAGACCAGACCTATGGCTAGCATGCAGACCGCAGTAAGAACAGACCATGATGTAAGGGCAACAGTATCAATAAGAGCCAAATCTACAACGTATTACTTGGCAGACCTATTTTAGTGAATTTAAAAACAATGAAATTATTTTGTGATTTTTCCGCTTCCCACAATACGGATAGAAGTAGACTCGGGTTTTAAAATGACACATGTATCTCCTTTTTCATACACAGTGGGTTTTCCAAGTGAGAGTTTCATGGGATTAAGAGAGACAATTTTGACAGGTCTTATTTGCAAACCAATGCTTGCAAGAAACATTTGGTTTTCTGATACTTTGTCTTTAAAGAATTTGCTTTGGATATAATCAATTTCTATTTCTTGTGAAACTAGCATTGTATTTGGCATGCAGAGCACATCGCCTCGCTGGACATCATCTGGTCCAGCGCCTTTTACTGCAAGACCCACTCTTGCTGGAGATGTTGCATCTTCAACAGAATCATCATGCATTTGAATTGATTTTACTACGATATCGGTCCCTTTAGGAAACAGTTTCAAGTTTTCATATACTTTGATCTTTCCTTGTGCTATCTTGCCAAGAATTACTGTGCCTACACCTTTTACATCAAAGCAGTGATCAATTACAATCAAGGGGTTGCCATCCTTAGAGATTGGCTCCAGCAGATCAATTTCCTTTTTCAGGTTTTCAGGTTCCACCAATTTGTACTGTTCCACAACGGTACCCTTTATCATAGAAAGCAACGTGTTCTTGTCAACATCAAACGAATGGGAAAGAATCCCGTGTTTTTTTCCAAGTACGTCTAGTGCAATTATTTGCTCACCTGTGAACTTGTCAAGTTTTGTAACATGAAATATCACATACTCTCCCATGTTGATTGCTTGAAACAGTGACTGGATCTTGTCTGGAAATGAGGTAGGCACAGTCCACGTGCGCAAAACTCCAGACTCTTTTCGGTCATAAATTGTAATATCAGTAGCGGTTCCTTTTTTTCCAAAATCCTTTGCAAGAGACTCGTCAGCAAGAAGTGTAAAATTGATTGACTTCATTTTATTTGTGAAATTTGCGGACTAGTAAAATATCTTGTGAAATTTTCAACAATTAGAATCTAACAGATTTTAGGTCCGCCAGGTGGATTGACACAGTGTGTGTTGTTTATGGTAGCTGCGTGTCCCACCCCCATGCCATGAGACATTGCACCGTGCATCATCGTGCCCAACTGTGAAATTGCATTATCAAATGTTGCTTTGCCTACTGAAATTCCTCGTGCATCATTTAAGAAAACCATCACACTTTGTCTGTATTGTTTTACATAGTTATGATATTGGATTCGCTCTTGCTGATACTTTGCCTTGATGGCATTAAGCTGTATTGAACAGTCATTCTTTATAGAACTAATATCACCAGGGGCGGCAGTCTGGATTCTGTCCCTGCAGTCAAGCATGACTTTGCGTGTGTCATCACCTTGTTGTTTAAAGTCTGTAACTGCTTGGTGGATAAAGTCAGATACTTGTTGAGCAGCTTGTGTATCATTCTGTGAAACCACATCATTTGCAGATTTGGTCATGGTTTGATTTGTTCCGGTTTGATCAGAGACGGTAGAATTGGAAGTTTGTGCATAAGATAGGTCGACTGGCACAATCATGGCACTTGCCAAGAGCATTACAACAACTGAAATTGTGTTAATTTTCAACAATTGTACTTTTTTTAGTTGTTATTTAAGTTAAAAGAAGAACTTCTCATAATGCGTAAAGTGAATATTTTTACACCAATTAAAGATGTGCAAGAATTAGGTCTGTCTTGTAATTCAGCTCCAATCTTGGGTTCACCCTTAGTTTCCACGAAATAAAACTTGGCTTGCTTGTACCATCAATTAACTTGAATCCAGCCTGTTCTAGCTTTGATCGTAGTGTTTTTTCATCAAGTTTAATTTTGACAGAATTTTTTCCGCGGTCATAATCATAAGGGTCAGACAGCATTACAAATTGCCTGGATTGGGCACCAATAATTTTTAAAAGTTGTAACGGCTCAATTAGCTCCAGCACATTAAGAGCCACAACAAGATCAAACTTTAGAGTACCAAACGGTCCAGATAAAGAATCAGCAAGGAAAAAATCCGCGTTTTTTATTTTGCGCCTTTTTGCTTCCATCAGGGCAAAAAAAGACTTGTCAATTCCAAATACCATTCCATGATACCTTGCCATGATCTCAGACATGGCACCTACAGAACAACCATGTTCCACAACAAAATTACATTTGGGAAGTTTACGGATGATATTTCTGATTGTAGTCTCAAATGTAGTGTGTTTGCTTTTTTTGTATATCAAAGCCCAATTTTTTTCCAAATCTGTCGTGTCCTCACCAACTTTTTTTATTTTACCTAGTGATTTTTTTATCAGAGATTTTATTTTTGAATTTTTTACGTTTAACAAAAGATAGCCTCCAAGCTTTGCCCTGATGGAGAAAAATAATGAAAGGTCTTCAACTAGTATTGGAATTGATAAAATTATTGGGTAGAGGCCGTTGCAATGAACACATGAGAGAAGTCCTTCAATAATTTCGTTCTTCTTCTCAAAGGCTTCTAGTTCCAACTGTTGACCACACTTGACACATCGAATGTATTGTAAACTAGACTCGTACAATAAAGACCAGCACCCAATAAGAGATTAAATCTATAACCATTATCTACTCTGAAATCTTGCTCTCTTGGAATGGCCCAGAGTTGTACCAGCAATACCTAAAGTAATCAAGACACCACTCGTGAAATAACTGGTCTTTACTATAGAACATTTCCCGCATATCTGCATCTCCATCAAGGGTTGGGAATAATACACAAGCTTCTTTTTCATTTAAAACAACAACAACCTTGATACCTTCCTTCATTCTTCTTTCAACCAATCCCTTGTCCAATAGTTCCTTCATTCCCAATTTGTTCAACAGTTCTTTTCTTCCCTTGGGCACAATTACAGTATCAGAAAATATGTAGTTGAATGCGATTCCACGTTTTACTCTTGCAAGCAATGGCTCTATTAGATCCAAAGGAACTTCTGTGAATAATTCATAGATGTATTCATCGGCATTCTTGTACACAAGTTTCCACTGCTCCAACACATTGACAAATCCTTTGATCTGTTGCCCCCCTGCAAGAGCACCGATTCTTTGTATGAATTTCATTGGAACATCGCCAAAGTCATGAGTTTCAAAGTATTTCCTGTTCTTGGACAAAAACAACAGGGAGGGAACCTGAGTACACATTGTTTTGCCATATGTTGTTAGGTCATAGAATCCATCTTTGTCTTTCATTATTAGTCCGGCATTTGAGAGGCGCTCAAAGTTTCTGTGCACCTCTTGTACGGTTGCGTGTAGTTCTTTTGCCATGTTAGAAATTTTTGATTTTTGCTCCAATAGCTTGAATATTATCTTTAGTCTCTGCTCGCTTGCAAGTTCTAGAAAATCATTTGCTGCATTTTCATAAATTGTTCCCACAACAGAGATGGTTCAAAGTATTTATGTAAATCTTACTAGATCTAGTACAAATTACAAGTACGAGCAAACTCTGGCAAAATGTTACCAATTAGAAATTGTACCAACTAAATTGTTAGACTAAAATATCATTCAATAACTTGACCATGTATGATCATAGTAGACTGTAGAGAGATACCATCCCTAAAGTCTCCCCTTGCCGTCTACACATCAGATCAGGTGGGAGCGGTACCTGCACTAAAGATTCACGAGTTTGTGCTTGCACCCATACACGACGAAGACGTAGACTCGGAGCGAGTCATAAAAGCAATCAAGAGTTTTCTTGGTTCGCTATCAATTGAAAAACACTTTGCAGTAATACAGAAGAAAAACATAATTTCTGTGGTGGCAATAGATGATTTCAAGATGGAAGTCCAGCCAACACATCCAACGGATCAGTTTTTTTCATGTGTGCACTGTGGCCATGTTACACAATTTGAGGCAGTGCACAACAATCACATGAAGATACATTACCTTTGAGGCAGAGTTTTCATGTTTTACACGTACTGGACAGGTATGGTTTAAAGTTGTGTAGGTTTCTTTTATTTTTTCTTGGCCTTTTCTCTTGTAATGGCATGAACTATGGATTCTGTCAACCCTGGTTTTCTGGTAGGAGAGAGAAACACTAGAAGATCTTTAATGGTTACAATTCCAACCACTTTTTCCTGTTGCACTATTGGAATCTTGTGAATCTTATTTTTCGTCATTAGTTCGACTACGTCCTCTACTGTTTGTTTTGAAGATGCATAAATTAGGGGCCTTGATGCAAATTCTTCTAGCGATATCTTCTTGACAGAAATATCGACTTTGCTTATTCCTTTAACAATGTCTCGTTCTGTAACGATTCCAAATGGTTTTCCTTTGGCAGTGACAACTATGCACCCTACCCCTTTTTTGGTCATGAGTACTGATGCGTCATGAACCGTTTTATTATATTCAAGGCTGACAATGCCCTTTGTCATGATTTTCTCCATGGTGGCCTTGCCGTGCTCAACAAGAGTCTCCAAGGCTTCGTTTTTCTTTATTTTATCAATTATACTCTGAACTTGTTTTACACTCATATCCACCTGATAAGATATCTCCTCCATAGATAGATTCGAGTGATGATACAGTGTATCTACAACATGTTTCTTTCTTCCCAGATCAGATACCGTCGTACTTTTGGCAACCATACTTTTGATAATACCTCACTAAATTATTAAAGAGACTATCTTGATTATCAAGTTTGAAACCAAGAACAACTAGAAAATCACAACTCAATTTTAGTTGGACCAACACAATTAGATCCGAGTCTGTTAGACGAAAAGATTCTTTGCAAAGCAAGGTTCCATGCAATATTTTTCTAAAACTAATTCTTGAATATCATAAGAGATGGTATTGAAACTAGGTATTGAAGATCAATCCTCTAGTTGTGAATAATCAAACAGTCGTTCAGAAGGTCTCTTCTTTTTCTTTCCCTTTTTCTTTTTCATCAAGTAAGTTCAGGTTTGCATTATTGATAAAGATGAGTCAACACTCTTGCATGGATCAGAATTCCGTGGCAAAGTTTGCCATGAGGAATATGATTACGATTTGGAACACGACCTGACTTATGACTACTTTGAGATACCGTCTTGTCCATTTCTGGATTTTTTCCAAGTCTGGTTCGGTCTTTCTGAGCTCAAAATAGATACGAAGGTTGGTAGGCAAAAGAATTCCAAGACCCTGCACTGTCATAATTACAACAATAATCACTACAGCAGAAATCCAGTAAACTGTCGGTGCGTTGTATGTAAAAAGATCCATCTTTGCAGCAAGGTAATAGCCAGCAGTACTGGTCACTGCAGTAACTGTACTCATGTAAAAGATCATCTTGGGCATAAGCCAGGAGATAATCTCTTTTCTGGTTTGAATGGTAACATGTCTGAATATAGGGCCCAGTATGAATCCCATGAAAATGTCTGTTCCAGTCCACATGGTTGCAGTGAAGACGTGAACATAATTCATCAAAAGGAAATTGCCAGTAAAAATTGCTGACAACAATGCGCCTATTGGTATCACTATCCACAAGTTTGCACGCAAGGAAATGGAAGGAGCTTGTGACAAATCTGTGCCCAATTTACTTGACTACTAGTACTGGGACTGTCGATTTGTGTACAAGGGCATTTGTCACGCTACCTAGAAACCATCCCTTTACTTGGCCAAATCCCCTTGAAGCAATAACTATGAGATCAAATCTCCCCTTGGCTGCAAAATTATTGATGTCATCTATGATGACATCGCCTTGGATTATCTTTCCCTGGAACACTACACCGTGTTTTGCTGCCAGAGTCTTTGCACCATTCATGAAATCTGTAGCTTGTTTTTTCATATATTTTCTATAAGGACCTAAAAATTTTGGTCCGGTCAATGGGATGTAGAATGGTATCACACATAGTCCTGTTATGACAGCGCCACATTGTCTTGCAAGATAGATTGCCTCTTCCAGACCCTTGATGGAATTTTTCGAGCCATCAAGTGGTACCAGTATTTTCTTTATCTTTTTCATTTTTGCAATTCCAGCCATCCTATGAATTCTATGACTTTAATTTATTAAAAAACAGATACTGATTATCATAGTTGAGAGTCAGCGGTATCACATGTGATAATCAACCAATACCATAATTACCAAGAGTAAAAATTCCATTTGGGGGGGTAGTGTATGTACAAGTTCAAAATGATCACAGGTAGCAAACCACCCTTGGATAAGATGTGGAAATTCATAGACAGCATCATATGTCATAATGAACGGATTCCTGACAAAACAATTCTCACCTATGAACAGGTATTTTCAGTGTATTCAAAACTAGTTGAAATTGATGAGATGTTCAAAGAAATTGCACAGATTGCCATTCTTAAAAAGGAACTGGACAAACAAGAGAACAATTCAAAATAGAATGCGTGTTTGTTGCGTCTTCAGTTGATGATACTCAGTGACTGATTGATATGGTTCAAAACAGTCTTCAACGGCAGCTTGGTTTGTACAGCAGTTCTTTCAGGCACCGTTTTGCATATGCCAGTACCATTGTAGTCACAGATTGCAAGGTTACAGGTATCTTTTATTGAGATACTACTTCGTAAAATGTTGGTTTAGGCAGACCTTCCATGAAAGAGTGTCCTTTTGACTGGATTCTAAAATGCTCCTGAGTCTTGTGCATTGCTTCAAACTTTCCCTTGGTCTCAAACTCTACCAAGATGACATGTTTTCCGTTATGGGATTCAAGCAGCCTTCGTTGTACAAAGCCATCAAACTTGGCTAGTTCTACATTAGACTCTTTTATCCAGTTTTTGAATTCTTCTTCAGAGCCCTTTTTGATCTGAATCTCTGCTGAAACCACAAACATATGACTGGACAAGATGAATGCGCATAAGAATATTTCTAAGATTTTCATACATAGCGAATCGCAAGCACATCATCTGATGCCAGATACAGTCTCAATAATCCTAAATAACGGAGTAATTCGATCAAGCGTATGAATGAGAAGCTCTTGGCATACGGAGCCATTGCCGCTGCCATAGTCATAATGTCAACTATTGTCTTCCCATTTTGGAATTTAATTCCAACCATGGTTACAGAAAAAGTCAGAGTTGTTTATGTAGAGGCAGGCAAATGTACCGCAGAAACAACTGATGGATACATCATACGCAACATACCTTGCGATGCAAAGATTGGAGACAACATCACTGCTACATATGACGTAAAGATAAAAGACAGAGAGCACAAGATTTAGCAGACTAGAGAAGTTTCAGATCCTTTGTTACCTTGTCAATCATTTCTTCTGGTGCAGGACCTATTGAGATGCATGTAACAGTCCCAGGCTCTATCTGAGTATGGCCTGCATCTGTAACCTCAGACCATGGCAGGTCATGCGATATTGCATCTCGTTTTACCTTATCAAGCTCTGACATGCTGGACACTTTGACAACTACTTTTTCCTGTCCATATCGTTCCCATTGATCAAACCATTCTCTTTTTGATTTTCTCACATGTTCTGCACCAAGAACACATGCATGTCCTACCTGTGCTGCAATTTTTCCGGTACCCATCCCTAGATCTTTTCGCACAACAATTACCTGCTTGATTATACCCATGATGTTTTGTGATAACATCAGGACATGTTAAACTTTTGAATATGGACGGCAAAAAAAGCCAAACTAGTTTTTTATCTTCAAATTATAATATCCATAAATAACGGCAGTATTCTAACACATACATGCCAGGTATGAAATGCGTATCATGCGGAATTGGATTCTTTTCTGCCACTGGTTCAGACAAATGTTCCAAGTGTTCAGGCAAGGGTGGCCAACATGAACCCACAGAGAGCGAACACTCTTGTGGTTGCGGTCATAGCCACTAACCCATTTTTTCTTAAAGTAAGATTGAATTTTTTTAAAAATCCGTATTGAATTAATAGTGTAGACATGAAAAATAAAACACATGGATTATGATGTAGTCATAGCAGGAGGAAGTGTTGCTGGACTCTTGTGTGCAAGAGAGATTGCAGGCAAGGGGCACAGAGTACTAGTAATAGAAGAAGACTCTGAGATTGGAACCCCAGAACACTGTGGCGGTGTAGTCAGCATACCTGCAATGGATGATCTTGGAATAATACCAATGAGGGCCACACTTGACAACAAGATACGTACTGCCAAGATAGTGGCACCGTCTGGAAAAGACTTTACAATTGATGCAAGGCCACAACAGGTCATAGTCTTGGACAGACGAGAGTTTGACAAGCAGATTGCGCACCAAGCTCAAGTCAAGGGAGCTGAAATCAGGGTGAGATCATCATTAAGGGAGATAACAAAGGAAGGAGTCAGAACGTCAGACGGCGAGATAAAATGCAAGATTGTTGTAGATGCAAGAGGAGTATCATCACTTGTTCAAAAAGACAGAACTGGAACTCTCCAGTCTGCACAATACGAAGTCTTTGGAGACTGGATAGACAAGGAAAAAATTGAAGTTCATTTAGATCAAGAAAAATATCCTGGATATTTTGCATGGGTCATACCCACTAGAAGGGACGAGGCCAAAGTAGGAGTGGCCGGAAGAGGAATCAACCCAGCGTTAGTGATAGAAGAGTTTCTCAAGAAAAAAGGGAAACACTCTGCCATCAGAAAAATATTTGCGCCAATTTGGGTCAAAGGGCCAATCAAGGAATTTGTCACAGGAAATGTTGTTACAATAGGTGATGCTGCAGGGCAGGCAAAACCTACAACTGCGGGAGGAATCTATACGTCAGGGGTTGGAGGAATTCTTGCAGGCAATGCAATTTCCAAGTTTTTAGAATCAGGAAATGAATCAGAACTGTCAGAATACCAAAAAGAGTGGAATAGAAAATTTGGCAAAGAGTTTGAAAACATGCTTCTTGCCCGTTCCCTGCTTGAGAGGCTTGACAACAAATCAATTGATAAAATATTTGAGTCAATAACGCCAAAGATTGTGGACGAGATCTCAAAAGAAGGAAGTTTTGATTTTCACACTACATCTGTTGCAAAGCTACTTGGGGTAAGAGGATCGGTCAAAGCAGTTCAGGCAATTTTTGGAAATGAATTGAGAAGATTGCTGAGCTAAATGAGAATTGATAAGCAAGGTATAAATTCGGTAGAAATCGAGTTTTATCATGTCATCAGCCATAGCATTACCTGTGTGCAGTTCTTGTCACAGACCAATAATGCCTAACGATAAATGTGTAAAATTCAACTGCCCTAGCTGTGGCGCTTTATTGCTCTGGAGATGCGAGAGTTGCAGAGAATCAGCAAGACAGTACAAATGCAATTCATGCACTTTTGAAGGACCTTAAAAATTGGCGCGACTTTCACTTAGAGCAAAAATTCTTCCAACTGGAACCGAGATAAACCTAGACGAGGTTGCAAAAAAGATCAGTTCCACACTACAAGAAGGAATCACACTCTCAAAATATACAAAAGAGCCGCTTGCTTTTGGCCTCTATTTTCTTAATGCAGAGTTTGCCCTAGATGACAAGGAAGGTCAAATGGATTCTCTTGAAAATACAGTACGTGCAATAGACGGAGTGGGAGAGTTCGAAGTGCTAGGCTTGAGCCGAACATCTGTCGATATGAAGTAGGTGTCCACTTGGTAAAAAAAGACGAACTGCTACAAATGCGGGTCGGCGAAGCAAAACAGAGAGACGTTGGAAAGAGACGAGCCAGAATAGAACCTGAAGCAATGGAATTTTTAAAAGTAGAAGCAGGCGACATGATTGAAATCATAGGAAAGAGATCAAGTTGTGCCATAGTCTGGCCAGCAGATGACGACAACAAGGCACCAGATGTCATACGAGTAGACGGACAGACAAGAAAGAATGCAGGTGTTGGAATCAACGACTTGGTAAATGTAAGAAAAATAATTGCCAAGCCTGCCAAGACTGTCACACTGATGCCGGTAAACGGCAACGTTACAGTTGACAAGGAGTTTACAGATTTTGTAAAAAACAGACTGCGGGGATTGCCCCTTTCTGAGGGTGACGAGATATCAGTAATGATTCTTGGAAATTCCATGGATTTTAAGATCCACAAGATTTCGCCAAAGGCTGTTGTAAAGATAGAGCGAAACACTGCAGTTACAATACTTACAGAGACATCAATTGACAAAAAAGTCAGGGTCACATTTGAGGAGATAGGCGGTCTCAAGACACAGACAAAGAGAATGCGTGAGATAGTTGAACTTCCGTTAAAGCATCCTGAAATCTTTACAAGGCTCAACATAGAACCGCACAGCGGAATACTATTGTACGGTCCACCTGGATGTGGAAAGACTTTGATTGCAAAGGTACTTGCAAGTGAGTCTGAGGCCAACTTTTATTCAATCAACGGTCCAGAGATAATGAACAAGTATTACGGAGAGACAGAGGCAAGACTGCGAGATATTTTCAAAGAGGCAAAGGAGAACTCGCCAAGTGTAATATTTATCGATGAAATCGACGCCATTGCTCCAAAAAGAGAGGAGGCATACGGGGATGTCGAAAAAAGGGTCGTAGCCCAGCTCTTGGCATTGATGGACGGACTCAACGACAGAGGAAATGTCATAGTTCTTGGTGCCACAAACAGGCCAGAAAGTGTAGACCCTGCCTTGCGAAGGCCAGGCAGGTTTGACAGAGAGATTGAGATCTCAGTACCAAACGCAGACGGCAGGCTAGAGATATTACAGATCCACACACGCGGCATGCCTCTCCAGGACGTGGACCTCAAGACACTTGCTGCAGAATTGCACGGATACACGGGGGCAGACATTAAATCATTATGCAGAGAGGCTGCAATGAAAGCTGTTAGGACATACCTGCCAGAGATTGAAAACGAGACTGAAAAGATAGCTCCTGACATTTTGCTAAAGCTAAAGATCACACTACAAGATTTCTATGATGCAATGCATGAGATTGTGCCAACTGCAATGCGTGAGTTTTATGTAGAGAGTCCCAAAGTATGGTGGAGAGAAGTTGGGGGACTGGACGATGCAAAGAGAACTCTAGAAGACAATTTGATAACTGCAATAAAAGAGCCTGCAAAATTCCAAAAGATGGGAATCAAGCCACCAAAGGGTGCACTCCTATACGGCCCATCAGGATGTGGAAAGACATTGCTTGCCCGAGCTCTTGCAACAGAGAGTGGTGCAAACATGATACTTGTAAGAGGTCCAGAGATCTTGTCAAAATGGGTTGGAGAGTCAGAGAAAGCAATAAGGGAGATCTTCAGAAAGGCCAAGACATCATCACCATGTATAATAATATTTGACGAACTTGATTCGCTTGCCCGCTCCAAGTCAACTGAAGAAGGTGGAGTGGGTGAGAGACTGCTCAGCCAGCTTCTCACAGAGATGGAAGACGGAGGAGCATCAAGAGTAATAGTGCTAGGAATTTCAAACAGGCCAGATCTTATTGATCCATCATTGATACGACCTGGCAGACTGGATCTTGTGATCTTTGTCCCACCGCCAGACGAGAAGGGGCGATTTGAGATAATCAAGTTACTTACAAAACAGATGCCACTTTCTGGAGACATAAACTTGAAAGAGATTGCAGTGGCAACAAAGGGATATAGTGGAGCAGACCTTGTTGCAGTATGCAGAGAATCTGCAGTAAATGCCATGAGAAACAACAGCCAAAAAGTTAGCAGTGGAGACTTTGCTGCCGCACTCAAAAATGTCAAGCCGTCAATTACAAAAACTGTAGAGGACTGGTACAGCACAGTTAAAGATAATATCTCTTATGCACTACCAAAGCCAATGGACAAGGCGTTTTACGGTTAGAGACATGGCCATCCCACTTCGAAATACAATATATGAAAAAATAAAGATTGCAGGATCCCTTACCGACTCGGAACTGTCAAAGGCACTCATAAAAGCTGGCATATCAATTCCAGAAGACGAGTTCAACAAGACACTTCTCAACCTAGAGATCTATGGCTTGATAAAAGTCACATGGCTTACCAAAGACGACCGCAGAATAGAGATAGTTGAAAAAACAGAGGACGAAGACGATATTGAAAGACAAAACATGGAGAACCTGGAAAAAGAGTACGAGTCAGGATTTCCAGGTGTCGGACAAGAAGAAGAAATAGAAGAGCAATAGTCCAGTACAATTCCAAGGCGCAATATTCAGGGGCTTTTCAAAATAATTCTAGTTTTTGCATCTCTAGGTTTTATCATAATTTTGCATATTCAAAAATTATTTTATCACTGGAAAGTGAAATGCTGCATCAAGTGCAATTCCTACAAATATGATAGTAAGATATGGCGCAGTCACCTTGTATGCCTTCCATGCAAAGTCCGAAGTCGGGGTCTTTGTAAGTTTATAGTGATAAAGCAACATTAGGCCACCTGATACCAGGGCAACCCCAAGGTACACATAGCCAAGTCCGAACGCAACAAGCATAACAGAATATGGTACAAGTATTGCAGTATTTAGCAGAATATACTTTGAAGTCTTTTGCATCCCAATCAGTACTGGAAGCATTGGAACCTTGGCCTCTGCATAGTCATCTCGTATCTTCATTGCAAGACACCAAAAGTGGGACGGAGTCCACACAAAGACCAGCATGCCAACCAATACCCCTAAAATATCCATCGAACCAGTTGCTGCAGACCAGCCTGCCATTGATGCACAATTTCCTGCAAATCCGCCAATTACAATATTTGACCAGTTATTTCGTTTGAGCCAGACTGTATAGATTACTACATAAAAGAATATTCCAAGTGCAATGAAAAATGTGGAAACTGGATTTAGAGTAAACCATGCATAAATTACTGAAACAGAACTTACTGCAAGTCCATAAATCAAGACACTTTTTGCTGACATTCTTCCAGATGGAATTGGTCTTGTGCTTGTTCTTTTCATCAATGGATCGATGTCTCTATCATAATAGTGATTCAATGCGCTCGAGCCTGCAGACGACAATGCTCCTGCCACTATCAAATGGAACAGTGTGGTGCCATCCAGAGGCTTGTGTGCGATCAAGATGCTTGCAGCATACATCGAAGTGATTGCTGTAATGACAAGTAAAACTATGATTCTAGGTTTTGATACTTCAAGTACTTCCTTTAATCCCACAAACCTATAGCTGATTTGCTGGGAATTTAATTTCTTCGAAGATTGTCCCAGTGTTCAAAAGAATTAAGTATGTCACCTCATGGAACAACCACAAATGAGTGACTGGGACCTCATGATGCCAGGAATGGGATTAACAGCGATTGGTCTTGCGGGAGTAATTTTATCATATTTGGGCATTGCAAACACGTTCCTTACAGGAATGCAGGCCCTTTCAGGTTTAACCATGTTTGTAGGCATGGTCTTCTTGGGTGCAGGAATTCTAAGTGGCGGAGTATCCACCAGTGGACGTGCCAAGGCAACTACACTTGTAATCTTTGGCATAGCAGGTTCGGTTGCAGTATATGCAATAGGCCAAAACAAGATAGTAACATCATTGCCAGTATTTGTAGGCCTGCTCCTAATGATCTTGATTCCAACTATAGTGCTTGCATTTGTGTCCATGAAGATGCCAAAGTACTTCAAGCCAATAGCAACAATATTTGTGGCAGCAATGGTAGTAGGCATCGGCTCTTTTACTGCATTTGGCTTTATGGGCCCAGGCGCCCAGTTCCATCTACAATCAGTAGGCCAGAATGCAACAAACGCCACAGCACCAGTAGCATCAGGTGCACCAGTAATATCAATAGAGATTCCTGCAAATGCCTCAGTGCAAGGAAATCCAAGCTTCAACCCTGCAACGGTAACAGTCCCCAAGGGAGACATCATAGAATGGAAGAACAATGACAAGGTCCCACATACCGTAACCAGTGCACCAGACGGCGCAATATTTGATTCAGGCATCATATCAGCAGGCAAGACATTCAGGCTGGATACATCAAAACTTAATGCAACAGAATATGATTACATGTGTACTGTACATCCGTTCATGACAGGAAAGATAACAATAACAGCTCCTGCCAAGCCAGTAAATGTAACCATTGCAAGCGGCGCATCAAAGCAGGCGGCGGGCCAGAAATACTTTGACCCACAAGAGATTACAGTAAAGACAGGAACCACAGTCTCCTGGACAAATGCAGACAGCGCTTCACATACTGTAACCAGCGGTGAGCCAAGCGATTCAAACCCTGGCGCATTGTTTGATTCAGGTCTAATAAAACCAGGCAAGACATTCCAGTACACATTTACAAAGACAGGCTCACAAGATTACTTCTGTTCAGTCCACCCATGGATGACTGGAAAAGTTTCAGTAGGATGACTGTACCCAAGGCAATAACTTTATCAAAGAATCAAGTACAAGTTCTCAAAAAACACTCAGAGCGAGAATTACCAAACGAGTCGTGTGCCATCTTGTTTGGCAGTACCGTTGATGGTATTGTTACCATAAAAGAAATGTTTCTTACAAAAAACATTGACAAGTCTCCAGTAAATTTTACCATATCAAACGAGGAATTGATTACAGCATACAGCGAGGCAGAGAAGATGCACCTTGAAGTAATAGGAATATTTCATTCACATCCAGGGTCTGTTGCATATCCATCATCAACTGACAAGAAATACATGGAGATAAACCCCATACCGTGGATTATCTTTTCAGGTATACATGACGAGTTCAAGGCATACATCTATGACTTGGATCTAGTCCCGGTCCCAGTAAAGATTTTGTAACTTATTTTTTGTGAACGTGCTTGTGTCGTTCAAGGTGGTCCTTGTCCGTAAAAGTAGTATCACAGTCTTTACACTTGAATTGGTTCTTGGCGCCCCACATCGTCAAGTATTGGTTCAAACTAATCTAAAAGGCTTTAGCAAGATGATCGGATAGTTATTTTTTTCCGTCAAGATTTGTTGGAATTTTTGTATCTTTTGATATTAATTTATCAAAAAAGTAAAGAAAATAAAATCTCTCCATGGGCTATGCTTTAAACAGGTCACGACTTGCAACTTTTGTCTTGGTCAAACAGTTTGAATCAGCGGTATGACAAAAAAGAGGTTCTTGAACTGGTGTAATTTTCAAACCAAGCCAATGTAAAAGATAGTTTTATTCAAGTCCTACAGGACTCGAACTTTTGAGACAGCCTAGGAGAGTCTTGAAAAGAAAGTATTGGTTCAAACCTTACTTTTTTGGATAAATAAATTAAAATTCAGATAAAACGATTTTCCATGATGATCCAAAATCGGATTTTTGAGAATTTTTTATTCGTGTTTTTCTGTGTAATTTAGGGTTATTAATTTAAATAAATATATGCAAAGTGTTACGAATAAAATTGATACAAATGTCTACTTTCAAAAGGGGAGTTGAACTAATTGGTTAAAGCTTCTCAGCGTAAAAAACCAAACATAACCATCATTTCTGATGCCAAGACTTTGAGCGAGTTAAAAAAGTGGGCTGATTCGAAGGGTCTTAGCATGAATGCGTTGATTAATGAAGTTTTAACAAAGAATATTTTCTTTTACAGATATGTTTTGGAACATGAATGCATGATCATTCCACCAACAATCTATTCCAACATGATAGATGTATTGCCTGAAAAAACTCTTGTTGATCTAGTAAGCAGAACAATCAGCGAGATGGTTCAATCAATTTTTGCACATAACAACATTTCCTACACGATGGACAGCATGGTAAAGTTTTATTTTGAAAGCGTTGGTCTATGGTCTGGTTTATACAATATTTTCAAACGTTACAATGACATGAGTTCAACTAACTTGATATTTGAACACAAATATGGAATTAAATGGTCCAAGATAATAGCACAGTCAATTTCAAACCTAATGAAAGAAACCCTAAACTTGTCATCAGAATACAAGATCCTTCCAAACACTGTAATTTTACAAGTGGACAAAAGATAATTTGGATGGATAGAGCCGTATTTTCTTCTCTTGTGATAAATGTTATAAGTTCATAATAAAACTAAAGCCTGTATGCGTGGGGATCCAAAGTTTAGCAATAAAACCAACATAACAATATCAATTGATGGTCAAGTTGGTGATGAAATAAGACAATACGCTGAAAAGCAAGGGTTGAGTACTAACTCACTTGTAAACAAGATACTACAGGACTATGTGATGTTTGGCAAATATTTTCAAGATCACATACCAGTCGTGATTTCGCCTAAAATATTCAGCTATTTGCTAGGGGAGGTGGACGAGAAAATCTGGATCAAATCATGGGAAATAGCACTTGGAGAAGTTACCCCTGAGGTATTTGCGATGCACAATCTGGAACCTACTTTAGATAACTTGGTACGCTATTTACTTGGCAATATTGGGTCAAGAGTAGGAATATTCGACAAGTTC
The DNA here is from genome assembly GCA_028867275.1 of Nitrososphaerota archaeon. Classification (GTDB taxonomy): domain Archaea; phylum Thermoproteota; class Nitrososphaeria; order Nitrososphaerales; family Nitrosopumilaceae; genus Nitrosotalea. The sequence continues at coordinate 59,251 of JAGWGU010000001.1, read as the reverse complement.
ACCTTTCACGAGAATGGAGCCGAGAATTACAAGCTGGTGATGGTTCATAAATATGGAATAAAATGGTCTAGAGTGCTAGCAACTTCATTTTCCAATATGTTTGTGAAAGCATTCCCAGTAAAAGTCACCACACAAGTTTCCGCAAATTCCCTTACAATGGAAATACATAAAAAATAATTCTGAACTAACTCCATCTCAAGTCATTACAGTACAGCAACATATCGTGTAAATTCGTGTAACTTGGTGTTAGAGTATTAAATATTTCAGACGTGTTAAATCCAGTTAATTGCAAAAAATTCACCGTCCAATTCAATTCGTTGATCATATGAAATCTAACAAACACATGCTGTTACTATATGAAGATCATGAAGCTGCACAGCTGATAATGTTCAGATTCATAAAAAATGGTTTGGTAAATGGAGAAGATTGCTTATACATAACAGAAGAAGATTCAGGGTCCATAATCATCAAGATGTTAACACATGGGATTCCATTTCAATATTTTCAAAATAAACAACTTCAAGTTTTACAAATAGGTAACAGGTACGGCAATCGCGATGAAATCGTATCAAGTTGTAGAAGGGATATAACGATGTCTACGATGAATCTACGAAAGCCGTTTAGAATAGTAGCAAGAATGGTTCCAAACATAGACACGGAAGAAGGAATTTCTGCAGAATTGGAATTAGAACAGTTCGCCCAAAATAAATTTGAGGATTTTGGAGGTTCCATAATGTGTCCTTATGAAATTTCTAAAATTGAACATAAAAAAAGAAAACAATGGCTTGATGTGCTGCGTGAAAACCATCACGTAATAATTTATGTGCCAGAATCAGGCCATGGAGGGGTTTTTTACCATCCTCAAACAGTGGATAGATCTGAATTTTAAGTTACATTTTACAAATAAGGTGGCCCAAAATTAGCAGCCACGTTGGCATATGAACCACTCCAATGCAGGTGAATGGAACTGAAATCTGTCATATGATATTTGGTTTAGACTAGTTCACCACATATCTTTATACACAATTATTCCACAATCAATACATGTTAAAATTCAAATGTAAAGATGTAGGCTTTGAATGTGGTTTTACTGCAAAGGGCAAGACAGAAGAAGAGATCCTTTCACAATGTGCGGCACACGCTACAAAGGATCATGGAATGAAACCTGAAGAAATCACAGAAGATCTAAAATCACAAATCAAATCAAAAATTCACAAGTCTTGGTTCTAGTCTTCAAAAGATGAAAGTCTTTCTCTGTTTCAAATTTCGGAACAGTATGGGTTCAAACCATGATTGGATCTAAAGTAACGTCATGATTAGTTGCATCCTGCAGGTCTAGAACCTAAGTAAAAAGTTAATCTAGTGACATACAATAAATTTTGTTAATTAAAAACACCAATCTTAATACCAATAGGATTTGCCATAATCTCTAGCAGTTTCACATTCAATTTGCAAGTTAGTGGGGAAAGTACAATATTCCATCATGGATAAAAAATAATGCCATGCATTGGTTCAACACAATCTAAGGCTTCAAGATGGTCGGAGGGTTACCTTTTTTCCATCAAGCTTTGTTGGAATTTTTGCATCTTTTGATATTATTCTTCCAATGATATTTACAGGAGAGTATGGCTTGATCTCGCCTTTATTTCCAATAGGGGTTGGGCCAAAGAAGAGGCAGATGGCCTGTCCCGGAGGCCAGTATGCAACATCCAACATATTCACTAGCGGTTTTGTGTTCTCTTCTGGTACCTTGACAGGAATTGGGTCAGTGTAGAGCTCCTCTCCCCAGACATGGATGGGTACTGAGATTGGCAATGCATCTAGGATTGTTTTTACTGTCTTTGGTGCAATGGAACAATCAAGTTCCATCTCCAGCAATTTGTCTTGTGGAATGTCAATTGTTATTTTATGCAACATGTCAGGCAAGTGATGCCAGGGCACGTGTGACATCAGTTTTAGATATTATTCCTGTTATCTTGCTGTTCTCATCAAGCACCCCAAGTGCGCTTACGTTGTGGTTGATCATGAATCTGCTTGCTTTTGCAAGGTCTTGGTTGCCTTTTATTGAAAATATTCCCCTTGTCATGATTTCACTTGCAAGTGTCAGGGCTCCAAATCCGTCAGAGGAGACAAAGCCTTTCCTAGCATGATCTGATAAAGAGTAATCGTCGGACAGGTCTTCGACTCCAAGCTCAAGTGATACCCTAAAGAAGTCTCGAAAAGATATGACGCCAACCAGGTAATCGTTTTGATCCTTTGTGATTATTCTAGAGATTTTGTGCTCAAGCATCTTTGACATGACTCGTGTCAGCGATGTGGCGTCATGCACTGTAAACACATGGTCAGTCATATAGTCTGCAACGGTATATTTTTTTGCGTGGTTTTGGAGATAAAATTTTACAAGGTCAGTCTTTGTAAATATTCCCTCAAGGTTGTTTTCGTCACCTACTGCAAGGGAGCTAATGTTATTTTCAATCATCTTCTTTGCACACAAAACTGGTGATGCTGTGCTGTCTGTGTATACCAGCCTCTTCATGATATGTGACAACGGTATCTTGTCAAGGCTTTGATTGGATTTTTCTGCAAAGAGGAAAAAGCCAATGTCCTTTTCTGTTACAATGCCAACTGGTTTTTGGTTGTTGGTTACCACAAGACGGCTCTTGTTGAGGTCAAGCAGTTTTGATATCACCTGTGAGATGCTTGAATTTTCTTCAATGGATAATGGCTTGTGCATCAAGTCCTTGGCAGTAGACATGGTACCACTATGGATTGTATCCATAAAAACTAGGGATTAATTATCAAGCATGGAAATTATGGTTTTGTGTTGTAAAGAAATAATGAAAAATAAAACTCTGAAGAAACCTCATAATGAGATCATACAAACACACAGTTATATAATTTAGTATAACTGAATTTTATAATAGAGAATCTTAAGTTACACTAAATATACCATAATACGTGAAACAGCATTTTCCATCCATTGCAGGTGTTCCAGTGGTCCACTGGGAGGGAGATACGGTAAGAACTAGAGACGGAAGGCAAGGTACAGTGCTTGGATATACCTGGGAGAACGACTTGGTTATTTGGAAAGACGGCATGCCTAGCAAGGGATTTTTTATTGTTACAGTAGATTTTGGGAATCATACTGAAAGGTTTTTGCGACATGACTTGTCTGGAAAGCGGTTTGGTAACGAGTGGATTTGAGCAATCTAGTAACTAGAACGGTGAAACTGGTGCATTGAATACATGCGGGAGAGAAAATATGGGTACAGATTCTACTTGTGATGAGAAACGTGCCACTAGTGATGAGAAGGCAGTCCTGTATTTCATGGAGATGGCAGAGTGGTTTGAGAAAGCAGACTTGGACTTTTTGAGGCATCTTTACAACATGGAGAAGGCATCTTATGGGAAAGGACTCGAAAATGGTAGTGCGTTTCTGGGATTTTTGGAGGATTACTTGAGAAAAGCTGGCAAGATCTAACAATCAACAGCACAAAATCACAATCAGGACCTAAATGCAGATCTTTTTGTATTTGTAATATCTTAAGGACAGATTATGGATTTTAAGCAATTACGGGATTTTATTGAAAAAAAGATGCGCATGCAGCACATTTACCAGCCATTGATGATCAAGACACTTCTTGAACATGAAGGTCTAGCATCTGTCAGAACAATAGCAGAAACATTTCTTGCCAAAGATGAAAGCCAAATTGAATACTATGAACAAATTACAAAATCAATGCCAGGCAAAGTACTACAAAAGCATGGAATAGTAGACTATGCTGACAACGCCTTTGTCTTGAATGTTACCGATATCACTAGTGAGCAAAGATCAGAGTTAATCAAACTCTGTAATGATAAAATCAAAAAATACGAAATAGAACGTGGAAAAAAGATATGGGCTCATAGAGCACTAGACTCGAGGGAAGTTCCAGGATCTCTACGATATCAGGTATTGTCCAAGGCAAAATTTCGGTGTGAACTGTGTGGAATTTCAGCTGATGAGAAAGCACTGGATGTTGATCACATAACCCCACGAAACAAGGGAGGAAAGACAATTCCTGAAAACCTGCAAGCCTTGTGCTATACATGCAATTCTCAGAAAAGAGATCTTGATGACACCGACTTTAGACCGTGGAAAAATCTTTATGAAAATAACGATAAGAAATGCATGTTCTGCAAAATCTCTTTGTCTAAAAAGAGTAGTGATCTGGCATTCACAATAGAAGACAAGTATCCTGTAACAAAATATCACACACTTGTCTGTCCAAAAAGACATGTACATTCTTTCTTTGATCTTGGAACTGCGGAATACAAAGCATGTATAGCATTACTTGTTGAAATGAAAAAGGCCATATCAAAAAAGGATTCTACGGTAACAGGATTTAATGTAGGAATTAATGATGGTGTTGACTCGGGGCAAACAATCAGTCATTGCCACATTCATCTCATACCTAGAAGAAAGGGAGATGTTTCAGAACCTGAAGGAGGAATTCGAAACTTGATTCCAGGAAAGGGAAAATATTCTTCCTGATATTATTTAGTAGCCAAAACGGCCAAAGTTTATGAATAAAATGTCCCAAACCAGGCCATTTTTTATTTCCAAATCCTAGTCAAAAGAACTCCACTACCCACAGTATCCTTCAGTACCGTACTCAAATACACCTGATCGCTCCTTCCACACGAGTATGGATTTCATCGCTTGTATACACAATCCAATCTTGAACCTCTAAATAGAACCATTTTCAAACTGGAATTATGGAAATTCACGTGTACGATACATACGTAGAGGCAAAGGACGGCCATACGATGCATTTTGACGTCATTACAAGCCAGAAGGATCACCAAAAGGCAATCCAGTATGCAAAAGAATGGCTCAAGACCATCGGAGAGGCAGAGTCAAAGGTTTCAACCGAGGAATGCCAGTTCTGTCACTCACAAGGTGCACCAGAACCCATAGCCAACGAGATCCAAAAGAAAGGCTACTTCATCCAAAAGATGGAAGGCTGTCCATAAATACGGCGTCTCAATTTTTTTAATTCAATCATTATTTTTACAAACTTTTTTTAGCGTGATGCATGTGGTATTATTCCATGACAAAGAAGAACTATAGCAGACTGACAATAGAGGGCGACATACAGACAAAATGGATATGCGGCTGTTTTGAGACAGTAGATGGCTTTTTCAAGTTTTGCTCACAGCACAGCGAGTCAATGAAGCAGACCATAGAAGCTCAGATAGACAAGCTTGACATGACAACAATCGTCGAAGAAAAACAACCCTAAAAACTACTAGCGTCTCTTTGCATACGGTTTGAATGTCCATCCCGCAAGCCCACGTCTTACCATCTTGTTAAATCTCCTGCCATGACTCAGATATGGAAAGCGCATGTGGATGAGTTCATGTACAATGGTATTTTCAAGTGTCTTCTCGTCAGGTATTTTTCTGACATTGATAAAGACCACGTTATCCTGGATGTATGACACCCCAAGATACTTGTAAGCAGACGTCCTCCTTCCCTCAGTAACTTCCTTTGGCATGTCAAGAACCTCTTTTGTTGTCAAGAGTATCTTTGGCTCTGAAATACTAAATCTTGCAGAGTAGATGCCAACTTTTTCCAGTATCTTAAATCGCAGATCAGAGTCAAGCTTCACAGAATCAAAGACTAGCATTCCAAGTTTAATTCATCTTGTCAAAATTCGTATTGACATTGGTGGATTTTTTTGTTTTAACCACTAAAGTTGTAAGTAGGGTCGGACATTATTTAGTTTAATCACAAATCATACAGCCACCGTCTCCTCATTCCCCACTCAAACCATTAAACCCATTATGGATTTAGCCTTATTTCTTACCTCCTCTGTCACCTGTACCAATACCAGTCCTTCATTTGGCTGGCCATACAAGATTACAGAATTATCAGGTGCATAAACTGCAACTGGCAGAACAAGCAAGTCCTCTTCCCCAGTTACGATAATCCTCACAGGTGCAGCCATCTTCAATGCTTGTTGAATGGTACCAATGCTCTGCTCTGTTATCTCTGCAGGAGGGTTTGTACATTCTAGTATTGTCTTTACATAACCCCCTGGCAGGTCCCGCTTGGTTCTTTTTTCAAGAGAATCTACAATAGAAAGTGAAGGGCTGAGGCCAAAAGATATCATCTTGTCAGTAGTGGCATCGCCCACAGTAATTACAAATGCATCCTTTGGAATCTTGCTTGAGACACCAGACCTAGTTACTTCATAATCAGGTATCAAAACGCCCAGAGGTTTTTTTAATCCAGAACGCAGGTTCTCAGGAAGGCGCACAACTTACCTTTGTTTTGAACTATTTTTGAGTTGCGACCTCAGCTTTCATTTCTTCACCTAGCTGAGATGCAAGCACACTGCATCTTGCTGCAACATTCTTTGCCACAACCATAAATGCTTGAGAGAGTGGAGAATTTGGATCCGTGACAAGCACTGGCCTTCCAGTATCAGAGCCCTCCATTATACCAGGATTGAGCGGAATCTCTCCCAAAAATGCAAGTTCATGTTTTTCACTCATTCTTTTTGCACCCTCTTTTCCAAAAATATAGTGCTTGGTAGTACAATTAGGACAGATAAAGTAGCTCATGTTTTCAATCACTCCCATGATTGGTATGTTCAGTTTTTGGAACATTCCAAATGCCTTGACTGCAATGTTGCTTGCAACTTCTTGCGGAGTAGTAACTACAACTATACCAGTGATCGGTATGGTCTGTGCAAGTGTCAAGGGAATGTCTCCAGTCCCTGGTGGGAGGTCCACAATAAGATAATCAAGATCTGACCAGTTGGTATCAACAAGAAATTGTTTTAGTATTCCAGAAATTATCGGTCCTCGATATATTGCTGCCTGGTGAGCTTGCTCTGCAAAGAATCCAAATGATACAACCTTTAGTCCATGGGACTCGGCTGGCTGTAATTTACTATTGTCAACTTCCATTGCAGATTTTCCCATTCCAAGCATCAAAGGAACACTTGGGCCGTAAATGTCTGCATCAAGCAATCCAACCTTTGCTCCAGTCTGTGCCAGTGCTAGTGCCAGGTTGACAGAGACCGTAGTTTTTCCAACTCCGCCTTTTCCGCTTGCAACACCGATGATGTTTTTTACAGTTGGCAACATCTCGTCCATGCTAAGGGATCTTCCCTCCATGACTTTTGCAGTAACCTTGAGATCAAATTTTGATACCTCCTTTATTGTAGAAATTGCGTTTCTCACATCTTGCTCTATCTCGTCATTGAACGGACAAGCAGGAGTAGTAAGCTCTAGTGTAAACTTCAAATCGTTTCCGTTTATCTCAATGTCTTTTATCATCCCCATTGAGACAATGTCTTTTTTTAGATCGGGATCAATTACTGTAGAAAGAGTAGAAAGCACTTGATCAACTGATACCATAAAGTAAAAAACCCCGAATACGATATTTAAACATAGGCTGGAATAATATTCTAGGCATCCAAAGATTCATAAATTCAGATTTTATGTCATTTTTTGATTGTTTTCTATATCTACCCTTACTGATGTAGTTAGAATACCTCCTAAACTATTTGGAGAATCTCTCAAAAAGGCAGCAATTACAATTCTTCGTGAAAAGTATGAGAGCATGATAAACCCAGAGCTTGGCTATGTCATCATGATACTAGAGACCAAGGTCGAAAAGATGGGCAAGGTAATTGCAGGCGATGGAGGAACATACCACAGGGTAGAATTCACAGCATTAACATTTTCACCAAAACTCCAGGAGATTGTCCGCGGAGAAATTGTCGAGATTACAGACTTTGGAGCATTTGTCAGAATCGGCGCAACAGATGCATTGTTACACTTGTCACAAATCATGGATGATTATCTCAAGAGCGATGTCAAGTCTGGCATGATACTTGCAAACCAGAGTGGAAGAACAATGAAGATTGGAACAACACTCCGTGCAAGAATCACCGCAGTATCAATTGGCAAGACAGCTGCCATGAAAGTAGGAATCACTTGCAGACAACCATTCTTGGGTGCAGACGAGTGGATTGAAGAAGAAATTAAAAAATCTAAAAGTCCAGCTGCTGCAGCTTCTTCAGAGAAAAAGAAACCAGCGGAGTCCAAGTGATAAGGCATGGTAAGAGAATTGGCTTGTCGCAAATGCAAGTTTGTCACAGTAGGTAAAGTTTGTCCAATATGCAAGTCATCTGACCTTAGTCCAGACTGGAGTAGCTCAGTACTCGTTGTAGACCCAACAAATTCTGTTGTTGCCAAATCTCTAGGAATAAAAGAGAAAGGCAAGTATGCACTCAAGGTAACATAGGTTGCAACCAAGTGCAAAAAAACAGCTAGAACTATTTCTTGCCGAAGATATCAAAAGTGGAGACATTACAAGCAAGTTACTTGCAGGAAAAAAAATTACTGCAACTATAATTTCTCGTGAAAACGGCATTGTGGCAGGGGTATCATATGCCAAAGAAATTTTTGCATCAAAAAATTGCAAGGTCACAGTATACAGAAGAGACGGTCAGACCATATCGCCAAACCAAAAGATAATGACAATCACAGGGGACGCATATCCAATTTTGTCGCGTGAGAGGACGGCACTGAACTTGATGTCAAGAATGTGCGGTATTGCAACACAGACAAGTTTCTATGTAAAAAAAATCCGTGCTGCAAACCCCAAGGTGGGACTCTATTCCACAAGAAAGACAGCACCTGGCTTGAGAATCTTTGACAAGGATGCAGTGGCAATCGGTGGAGGACACAGGCACAGAATGTCACTTGACCAGATGGTCATGATAAAGGACAACCACATTGCTGCAGCAGACTCTCTTTTGGGCTTGATAAAAAAAGCAAAACAAAAACACAAGAAGATCGAGGTTGAAGTTGAAAGCCTAGAAGATGCAATCATTGCTGCAAGAGAAGGTGCAGAAATAATCATGCTTGACAACATGCCACCGCCAAAGATTAAAAAAATAATTGCCGAGCTTGGGCGCCTCAACCTGAGAAATAAAGTAAGGATAGAAGCATCAGGGGGGATAAATCAATCAAACGTGGTACAATATGCAAGATCAGGTGTAGACATGATATCCATTGGAAGGCTGACAAGCTCAGTTGAAGGAATTGACCTTAGCTTAGAAGTTAGTTGATTGCAAGCATGCGCTCTATTGCAAGATGAGCCTTGTCTGCAATATTTTTTGGAACCTTGACTTGGTACTTGTTTTCCTGCAAAGATGCATACACCTTCTCAAGTGTAATCATCTTCATGTACTTGCATATGGCATTCTCAGACATGGGGATGAATTTTTTGTCTGGATTTTGTTTTTGCATCCTGTATAGTATGCCAGTCTCTGTTGCTACAACAAATTCCTTTGCTGGAGAAGCTTTGGCATGGTTCATCATTCCTTCTGTTGACAAGACTTGGACCTGTCTTGAACCATAATCACCTGATGCGATATCATACATTACTGAAGATGTGCAGCTGCATTCGGGATGGACTAGGAATTCTGCACTTGCATGCTCTCGTAGCTTTTCTTGCACATCCTGAGATCGTATGCCTGCATGGACATGGCACTCGCCTGCCCAGATGAACATGTTGTTTCTGTTTGTCATCTTGGCAACATAGGAACCAAGGAACATGTCTGGCAGGAAGAGAACCTCCCTGTCTTCTGGAATAGACTTTACAACATTTACAGCATTAGATGAGGTGCAGCAATAATCAAGCTCTGCCTTTACTTCAGCAGACGTGTTGACATATCCCACTGTGATTGCACTTGGATGCTCTGACTTCCATTTTTTCAATTCCTCAGCATTGATGGTGTCAGCAAGCGAGCACCCGGCACCAAGGTCTGGAATTAGTACAGTTTTATCAGGACATGTTATTGCCGCAGTCTCTGCCATAAAGTGGACACCGCAGAAAAGAATTGTCTTTTGCTTGGTCTTGGCAGCTTGCCTTGAGAGCCCTAGCGAGTCCCCTACATAATCTGCAATATCTTGTACAGCAGGAAGCTGGTAATTGTGAGCAAGTATTAGAACGTCTTTTTCTTTTTTGAGTTTTAGAATCTCCGACTTGATATCCATATCCAAGATAAGTAGTGTTGATTCATCTTTAAAGCGTCATGATCTTGACAAATTTATTGGCAATAATCGATCCAGATGGCAAGATTTACCAATCAGGTACCTATGTTCAGAGGAGTGCCACAAATCTTTTTGAGGCATTCAATTGCAGCAAGGATTGCAAGCCTGCTTGTTTTTGGGTTGCTGGGGCTTGGCACATTTTCCACCTTTACTGAAAATTTGCCAAATTTTCCTTCAGCGTTTATTTCATGAGTGTTCTTGTCAGTATGCGGGTCTGCAACTATTTTTACCCGGGTCTTTTCGCTGCCAATTCCTGCAAGGCTGAGAAGTGCTGCAACGTTGATGTTTGCAGGAAACAACCTTACTGCCTCTTGTGCACTTCCCTCATAGATTGTCATAGCTTGTGTTATTCCATCAGGGTCAATAGTTGATGTCTCAAAGAATTTTGCACCCTTCAGTGCTTTTGGATTTTTTGTTGTCACAAGTGTTACGGTATCAAGCTCGTCTTGTACTGCTCTTATTCCATCAAGGCCAATGATTGCACCAGATGGCAGATAGACTCGCTTGTTAAAATCCCTGCAGCCGTCCATGACTATATCAAATATTGATTCATCAAGCAGTGCACCCACGCTCATTATCATGACATCTTTTCTGTTTTGCAGTATGCTCAATACGTCATCTCTTACTGCATCTTGTGATGCTGCCTCGATTATCATGTCAACAGGAGATGCTGCAAGAAGGCCTACATTTTCTGTTATGACAGGTTTATTTTGCAACTTGCTTACAAGTTTTTCCGAATTGTCTTTTGAGAAATCATAGATGTGTGTAAGTTTTGCAGAAATTTTTCCAGAATCTATTGCAAGTGCAATCTCTGATCCTATTGCCCCACATCCAAGTAATCCAACGCGTTTCAATCAAAATTTCTTAAATTCATCCTTGTTAAATCTGTTATCAGGTTTCTAACAAAATATTGAATTATCTAACGCAACCCTAGAATCAACAGAGTTGGAAAAACACGAGTCTACACTAATTGAGAAAGTCCTGTTCAAGATTGCAAAACAGTGGATAGCTGGAGATACAATGGAAGAGGCATTAAAGTCAGCACGCCAGGCAAATGCAAACGGCATGAATGCAATACTCAACAAGCTTGGAGAGCACGTGACATCAAAGGCCCAGGTCAGCCAGACAGTCTCAGACTATCTCACACTAGTCTCAAACTTGCGGAAATCAAAGATAACTGGAGGGCTGTCAATCAAACCAACCCAGGTCGGACTTGCAATCAGCACAAAAGAGTGTCTTGCAAACCTTGATAATATAATAGAAAAAGCACTCCAGTTCCAGTCCTTTGTCTGGATAGACATGGAGTCATCAGAGTATACCGATGACACATTCAAGATTTACCTGAACTTGTTTGAAAAATATGAAAGGCTTGGCATAGTGATACAGGCAAACCTAAAACGCACTTTAAACGATCTTGACATGCTTTTAAAAAATGGCGCCAAGATTCGCCTTGTCAAGGGAGCATACCACGAAAACTCAAAGAACGCATACAGGACAAGACATGATGTAGATGAAAACTATAAAAAATTAATGACTGTCTTATTTGAGCGGGCAAACGAGTTTGCAATAGCAACACATGATTCCAAGCTAATCGACCTTGCAATGGATCTATCAAAAAAACACGAGAAAAAATTTGAGTTTCAATTGCTAAAGGGAATACGTGACGAGCTAAAACCTATTTTAGTAAAAAGCGGGTTTGAGGTTTCAGAGTATATACCATATGGAACCAACTGGCTCCCATATTCAATAAGAAGACTAAAGGAGAGAAAACGCAACATACTTCTTCTTGGAAGCTCCTTTATTCACTCACATCGGGTCTGAGTCTGCTCTCGCAGGAATTGTAAGAGATAGTATGCCCCTCCGGCACCTTTTCCAGATATTCCAGAATCCTTCCAGCCCACAAACGGCTGCGCTCCAACCATTGCACCAGTAGTTGCACTGGCTGCCCTATTGGCATAGGTAACTCCAGACTCTATTTTTTCAAAAAACTTTTCAATCTCATTTTTATCTTGGCTAAAGACCCCTGCTGTCAGGCCATAGTTACTCTTGTTTGCCATGGCAATTGCGTCATCAAAGTTTTCAAATTCTTCAATACATAGAAACGGCAAGAACAATTCTTCCCGTATCAATTCATGATCTTTTGGAAGGCCTGCCACAATTGTAGGTGTGACAAAGTTTCCATTCTTATGAGATTCATCAGAGACAATAAAGCCTCCGCACAGCATCTTGCCATCTTTTTTTGCAAGCTCTGTTGCCTTTTGGAATTTTTTTACAGCTGCTTCATTTATGACCGGCCCAATGTATGCATCTTTTTCCCAGGGCTTGCCAATCTTTAGTGAGCTAGTCTTTGCCACAAGTCTTTCCAAAAACTTGGTTGCAACTGATTTTTGTACATAGACCCGAGAGCATGCACTACACTTTTGTCCGCTATAGCCAAACGCTGCCCGCATCACGCCATCTGTTGCTTTTTCAATGTCAGCTGACGAGGAAATTATAGCAGGGTTCTTCCCTCCCATCTCTGAGATAAATGGCCTGGGCTTGTTCATTGCAAATGTCGAGAATCCAGTCATCCCAACCTCTTTTGAGCCAGTAAATGCAATGCCGTCAACCAGGTTACTTTCAAGTATTGTCTTTCCAACGATACTTCCTGCACCGGTTACAAAGTTTATTGCAGCTGGTGGCAACTTGTGGTAAATTGCTTCGACAAACTTGAATGCAGATATTGGTGCATCACTTGACGGCTTTAGAACCACAGCATTTCCTGTTATCAATGCACCAGAGGTCATCCCTATTGCAATTGCAGATGGAAAGTTGAACGGAGAGATTATTCCCCATACCCCATATGGTTTTAGAACACTTTTTGTTCTCTCGTTTGGGGAGGCACTCTTTGTCTCCTTTGAGAATCCCTCGTTTACCTCAAGTTGTTCAGCATAAAATCTCATAAAGTCTATTGCCTCGTCCAGGTCCCCCATTGCCTCCAGTCTGTTCTTTCCGTTTTCAAAGCAAAGAATTGCAGCTAGGCTAAATTTATCACGTGAAAAAATATCTGCAATCTCTCGAAATATCTGCACCCTTTTTTGATATGGTACAAGGGACCATGTGTGAAACGATTCCTTGGCAGTCTCAATTGCATGCAAAACATCTTCCTTGGTACCAAGAGGAAAGCTGCCTAGTATCAAGTTCTTGTCAGCAGGAGATCTGACTTGGAAGGAATCACTAGAAAAGATCTCTTTTCCGCCAATAACCATTGGATATCTCTTTCCAAAGTCTTTTTGCACTTTATCTACAGCATCATCAAATTTTTTATGAAAGTCATCAGTTGAATTGTTTTCTACAAATCTTCCCCAGGTCTTTTCATTTTCAAACATGTTACTACCATAGCAAACCACCATTAATTAATTAGCTATAGATTGTGTTGATTTTGCATTAACCCCAAGGCAAACTCGTTTCAAACGAGAAACATTTTATCTCTGCAGGCAAAGGTGTTTTATGCTCAATACTGTATATCGCGACGCAATAAAGAAACGTGATGAGGCACGGTCCATCTTCAAGGGCGAAAAGTTTGACCAGATAATCAAGACGGCCAGGGAGAACTGGATAGATTACACCCCCAAGAAAAAGGATGCCGAGATTGCAGGAATAGACAGTAGTTACAACAGTACCAAGTTCCAGGGACTGGAACTATGGGTAGTAACCGGGGTATCAATAAAATCAGACGGCAAGATAATAACTGAGAGCCACAACCAAGGACTGGGCCAGCCAACACCTGAGCTTGAGACACAGGCAAGCAAGATGGAGGTAGACGCATGCATCAACTCTGTTGACAAGGCAGACTTGGTAATACTGGACGGCTCGCTATATTCACAGTTTCTTACAAGGCAGACATCGCTTGGAAATTCCATCACGTCTGCAATAAAAAAAAGAAACAATGTAATTTTCATATCAAAGACATCATCGGCAAGAAAACAATTTGAAAGACTAGGCTCCATGGCAGGAGATATTTTCTATTACAACCACGCAGTCAAGACACCAGGCTTTAGCAAGATATTTGTTGATAACAGTCTTGGACCTGGCAAGGTGGTGTCATATGTCTATGCAAGACTACGAGATTCTACTCCGTTGATCAAGGTAGAACTTTTAGGTGCAAACCACACAGAAGAGGAGATAAAATTACTTTTAGACATGATAACAAAAAACAGTGTAGGTGGATATCCATATTCACTAAAGCTTGCACATGAAAACTGTAAAATATCTAATTCAGATCTTGCAAGACTTGTTAGTCTATATGGGCTAGGAAACGAGATTGGTTCAAGAGAGGTATTGAGTTGACAATAGGTGTAGTAATTGGAGAATCAAGGCCTACTGATGTTACGGCACAATCATCCAAGCCACTTTCAGTTGGAGAGTATGTAATCATTGATTCCCAAGATGGGCAGATCTTGGGCCTTGTTGAAAAATCAATCATATCAAGTGAGGCATTGACAGATGTTAGAAATTTTGACGAAGCTGTAGAAAGCAAAGAGGTTGCAGATATTAATTCACGGGATAAAAATTACAAGGTAAAGATAGGGATACTTGGTTTCTTAGACAAATTGCAAAAAGGCCAGATGATCTTGCCAGCTGTTCCCCCCCTGCCAGGCACTTCAATTCTTGAAGCTACACAAAAAGACCTTGGAGTAATATTTGGCCCAATAACAGAAGAATGGGTAAGAATCGGCTCTCTTTTGAGAAATTCAAGCATAGAGGCCAAGATAAACATCAACAAGATAGTATCACGACACCTGGCCATACTTGCAATGACAGGCATGGGAAAAAGCAACCTGGTATCATTGATTGCAAGACATGTTGCATCGCTAAACGGCACCCTGATTATTTTTGATTATCACAATGATTACGAAAATCTCGATGTCCCAAAGATGAACTACATGCTGGCAAAGATAAATCCAAGACTGTTACCTGCAGACAAGCTAGCCGAAGTAATAGAACTGCGGGAAAATGCCGACAAGCAGCAAAGAGCATTGCGCGAGTCATTTACAGAATCTGTAAAACAATCAAAGGATTTCTGGCAAGCACTCGAAGAGAGCGCAGCATCATTTGGCCGCACCACCAAGGGTTATGCAGACAGTGCAAGCAGGGTTCTTGATAAGATAGATGATGCAAAGCACAGATTCTCAGACATACTAGACCCAGATTGCGGAGACCCAGTGGACCTCATCAAGGAAGGCAGGGTCAACGTATTGAACATATCAGAGCTTAGCGAGAGACAGGCAAATGCAGGATTGTCATACTATTTACAAGAATTGTTGCAACACAGAAAAGATGCAGTCTGGGAGAGAAAGGGCAAGTCGTCTAACAAAAGAGGCAACAGGTTTCTTGCTCCAATATTTGTCATAATAGAGGAAGCCCACGTATTCATTCCAAAAGGCGAACACACCGATACAAAATACTGGGCATCAAAGGTAGCAAGAGAGGGCCGCAAATTTGGAATAGGTCTTGGAGTTGTATCACAGAGACCAAGAAACATTGATCCAAATGTACTAAGTCAGATGGGTTCACTTGCAATAATGAAGATAGTTCAAGACGACGATCAACAACAGATTGCATCAGCTGCAGAATCATTAAGCAAGGATCTGTTATCACAGCTTTCATCTTTGAACATTGGAGATGCAGTATTGATTGGACAGTGGGTGAACTTGCCATCAATAGTACACGTGGACGAGGTCAAGAGCAAGAAATCAGGTTCTGACCTGAACGCAGTATCAGAGTGGAACCAGACTGACAAGTTCAAGCAAGTTGCAAATGAATCCACCAAGTCAATGATTCAAAAAGACCTGCTACTAGATTGAGATGATCTTTTCACATATCTCTGACACACACTTGGGTTTTGTGCAATACCATTCAGAAGAGCGTGAAAATGACATATACACCGCATTTGATGAAGCAATTGACACGTCGATAAAAGACCATGTTGACTTTGTCATACTGGCAGGAGACATATTTCACGTTCCAAATCCAAGCGGAAAGGCAATTGTAGTTCTTGCAAATGCCTTGAAGCGCTTGAAGAAAAGCAACATTGATTCATTTTTCATCCTAGGAGACCATGACATCAGCAGAATCAGGGCAACACCGGTTCCATGGGTATATCACAATTTAGAGTTCTCAAAGTATATCGGAAACGGCAAGCCATTTTTTTACAAGGATATTTTCATTGCAGGGTTTGACAAGCGCAGAAAGTCAGAGATTGAGTCATTTGAAAATGACTTTGCCCAAGTGGATGCAGAGGCAAAAAAACACCAGGGACACAAGATACTGGTCCTGCACCAAGGCATCACTGAGATCAACAAGTTTGCAGGAGAACTAAACTCTACGGATCTTCCAAAGAGTTTCACGTATTATGCAATGGGTCATCTCCATGAACAAGCGTTGAAGCAATTTTCCCACCTTGGAGGCCCACTGGCATATCCAGGTTCCATCGAACTTACATCAAGTGAGGGAATAAAAGAAACGCAAAAGGGATTTTACCAAGTAGACATTTCAAAACCAGAGCCCATCCCAACATGGATAAAGCTTGACACAAGGCCACAATTTTCCATCAAGACTTCCATCGATGACATTTCAAACGAAGTAAATGCAATAGCAGACAAGATAAAATCACTTGCAAGAAAACCAATAATCGAATTAAAAATAACAGGCGAGATTTCTGAACCAGGACTAGTGCAGGCCCAGATTGCCAAATTATCAGATCTGACATTGCGCTGCTTTTGGAAGAGTATTTCAAAGGAACAGAGTGGTTCTGTATTTGTCAACAAGCCACTAAAGATAGAAGACGAGATGCATCGAATTGCAACAGAGATACTTGGTTCCACAGAGATGGCAAATTTTGCAATAAACGAACTATTACCGTTATTATCAAAAGGAAATACAGACGATGCAAGCCAGGCAATAGTTGACAACTATGAGAAATTCAAAAAAGGAGTGAAAAATGTTACAGTCAGTTGAGCTTGAAAATTTCCTGTCCCACAAGAATACAAAATTAACGTTTGACAGGGGCGTTACAGTATTTGTCGGGCAAAACGGGGCTGGAAAATCAAGCATCATTGATGCAATAACATTTGCACTGTTTGGCGAGCACCTAAGAAAATCTACAAAAGGGCTCTTGCGAAGGGGAAACAACCAAGCCTATGCCAAGGTAGAGTTTTCCATAGGAAATAGGCAGTTTGAGGCAGTACGCAAGATAGATTCCAAGGGAACAGTAGGAGCCGTGCTTCAGGAAAAGGTCAATGGCGAACTGGTTCCGCTTGCAGCAGGAGAGAGAAAACAGTTTGGAGAATCCATGACAAAGACAATAGAGTCTCTGATTGGACTGGATTTTGAGAAGCTCAAGGTTGCATCAATTGTACAACAGGGAGAACTCCAGGCAATAATTGAAGCAGACCCCAAGAAATTCAAAGAGCTAGTAAACGCAATAATCGGAATAGACAAACTGGACATCGCATACGAGTCCATGAAAAAAACAATTGACAGTTTTAGAAATACGATAAGGGCCAAACTAAATTATGATGACACCAATATCGACGTTCTTCAAAACAGAGTTGACGCATTGTTAAAAGAGATAGCAACACTAGAGCCACAAAAAAAGAAACTTGAAGCAGACAAGGTATTGCAAGAACAAGAATTTGCAAAGATGCAACAAAATGTAGAAGCAGAGATGCCAAAAGAGATCAAGATAAAGGAGATAGAGACCAAGAAAGAGGACCTTCTCAGATACATACGAGATTCTATCGTCAAGATGAAACGCGACTTGGTAGAAAAGGAGAAAAAACTTGCCGAGTGCTCTAACAGCTTGTCAATTGCATCAGTCAAGATACAAGTTGAAACAGACGCAAAACAGGCCCAGTCAGACATTGACCGAATCAGTACGGAACTAAAACAAGTGGGAGAAAAAATAGCAGTCATTCAGAGCCAGCAAGACATTGCAAACAGATTGCACCTGGTTGACGGCAAGTGTCCAGTTTGTGACTCTAGTGTGGACAAGCTAAATCCCTTGTTTGATGAAAAATACATCACAGCAGAGCTTGAGGCATTAAAGAAAAAGACAGAATTTTTCACAAAGGAGGGCGCTGCAATCCAGACTAGGAAGAGAGACCTTGATCTAAAACTGCAGCAAGTCATAAAGGCAGAAGGAATCCTGTCTTCAAACAACATCAAAAGCCAGGATGATTTGGCCAAACTTGAAGAAGAAGTGTCAAAATTGCAGGTAAATACAAGAGAGGTGCCTCATGATATCAGCACCTCAAACCTAATGCAGTATGCTATTGACGAGTACTCGACAGACATGATAAAAACAATTTCCAATCTAGTCGATGAGACAAGAGATTTTAACATCAACAGTTTCAGAGACTTGAAATCAAAGCTAGAACAGCAAAGAAGGGTTCTTGGAACACTAGATCAAGAAATTGTTGCAGTAAATACAAAATTGAAAATGCATCAGGATGACTCGGAAAAAATTTCCCAGATATTACTAGAACTGCAAGAAGTAAAACAGTATGTTTCAAGCCTTGAAATGATACGAAGCCAAATCTACAACAGGGACGGCCCTGTTGCCACAAGCCTTCGCTCCTGGGCCCTTGGCATGATATCACAAAAGGCCTCGGAATATCTTTCAACATTTAATGTAAAAATTCAGAGAATCTCACTTGAAGACAAGTCAAGAGATATCGGTATTACATGCCATGCCGGTAACTTGGAGCTTGATCTAGAATCATTGAGCGGAGGAGAGAAGGTAAGTGTTGCACTTGCATTGCGTCTTGGCATGGCGCATTTCATGGGAACATCAAACTTGAATTTCATAATTTTGGACGAGCCAACTACTCACTTGGACCAGGAGAGGAGAAAATCACTTGTAAACGTACTATCGCAAGCATTTGAATCAAACATTGATGCAATCTCCCAGTTCATCATAATTACACATGACTCGGAAATATTTGAAAACTCTAACATTGATGCAATCTACGATTTCAAGGCAACTCCAGAAGGAACTGTAGTTACGCCAATCTAGCCGCCAGTAAGCTTGGCAAATTTTTCATTCTTGCAGAGGTTCTCCATGAATTTCAAGTTAGACAGTGCCACTACAGCTGAATCCCTTACTTGCTCACTCGAGTCTTCAAGGGCTTTTTGCAGAGTCTCTTTTGCATCCTGAGACCCAATTACCCCAAGTGCAACAGCAGCCTCATGTCTTACAAACAGGCTAGGGTCATTTCGGGTTGCATCTTCCAGTGGTTTTATGCCACTTCGGAGGCACATCTGTCCTAGAGAGAATGCCGCCTCGTGTCGTACCAATTCATTTGGATCATTTTTTAGCACACTTGCAACATGCGGGACAACATCTTCGCCGCCCATGTCCACAAGAATGCAGACTGCCCTGCATCTTATCACAAAATCTTTGTCATTTAACAGCCCAACAAAATAGCCCTTGTCTTTTTTTTCATATTTTTCTTCCATCTCAGACAAGAGTTCAAGACGTCCTGTTGGTATGACTTCCATGCACTCGGTTTTTGTCATCGATATTTAGTCGTTATTGACGTTTCTCACAAGTAATAACCCTTAATGGAAAAATAATTCAAAACCCTTCCTTAATTTTTTATTTGAAAAATCCCATACTGTAGTTATGATAGTTTTTAGCGTTTTATTCTAAAACTTATCATAAATGTCACAGCTGCGATAATTATACCCACGATGAACATCATGATCTCGACGTATATTTTTCCAGTTGTATCAGCAGCCAATTGTATATTGTATGATATGCAATACTTTTAAAAACGCCTTAACATGGTTACGTCAAATTTATTAATAATTTATGAAAATGTAAAAAATTTCAAATGAAAAGAAATGACTGAATAAGCCATCAAAAACACTTGGCAGTTTTATTTTAAGAACCAATTCAGGGGAGAAGATAAGTCTTCTGTAACAAGGTAACATAACAAGGTTCATCAGTCTCTAAATAGTCAAATAT
Source organism: Nitrososphaerota archaeon (assembly GCA_028867275.1). Taxonomy (GTDB): domain Archaea; phylum Thermoproteota; class Nitrososphaeria; order Nitrososphaerales; family Nitrosopumilaceae; genus Nitrosotalea. The sequence continues at coordinate 39,117 of JAGWGU010000001.1, read as the reverse complement.
TGAAAAGAAACTAATGGAAAAAATTAACAACACAATGAGAACAAGGCGCATAGATGAAAATCTATACTGGATGGAACAAAAAACTGGTATGATACGTGTAAAGTTCAGCAATGAGTAGAGCAAGTCTCTGATGGACTCAAACATCCAGTGGGTACAGACATGTAGAGTCTGACTTGACTATATTTTATGCTTAAATTTTAGAATTGACTTCACCAAAAATGTTGAATGAAAAGAAATTACTGAATTGAAAAGTCATTCATGGATTCCAGAGCATATATCACTGAATACGTGTGAATTGTATTGTTGTCCCATATGTGATTTAATATTACCACGAGGAATGATTTTGCAAAACACGCTTGGTATGAGGTAATCTGCCATCACGTAGACTCCAATTAAGAGGCACCCAACTAAAATTAAAAGTCCAAATGGTATTTGCATCAGATCATGTACCTAGCGTTGTCATATAAGAGTCATTTTAAATTATTTTAAATGTGATAATCTTTCTCAAATACCATTTTTGCACATATCCACCATGTTTTGTCTTTGACATATTTCAAATCAGTACAAGTTTGAGTCATGTAAACCCGGACTCTCACAGGCCCGTACTCTAATAATTAACAATTTCAGGCTTGACAAACATGATCATGTTGATACAAGTGTCACAGAACGAGGTTTTTCTTTTCCACTCTAGATTGTAAACTCATGTTGCTTTTCTTAAAGTGCTTTTGTATCACGTCTTCTGACACAAGCAACCTGTCAGTGTACAAGTAGACATTTCCTGTGAACTTGAACGCAGACACATCAATTGACTTTTTGTCTCCCAGAGTATGACCCACACTTGCTTCAACTGTTTTTTGCATCTCTGACAAAAATTTTCCTACCATGTCAGGAAGCTGTACGTATTCATTGCTCAACTCTGGTATGATTATCCCAACATGCTGATATTTTTCAGCATCGTTTTGAATTGCCAGTATTCGAAATTTCTTGTTATTTTTTATTTCTCCTGTTTTCTTGTCAGTTAGAACAAACTCCCAATCAGCATGCATTCTAGAACATTGAGGAAACTCATTTTCTATCTGCGATGTCATTGTTTCAAAAAGATCCATCTTTTTTGAGTGCATCCAAGACAATAAGAAAAACATGGTTCTTTATGTCTAATGCCTGACTGACCGCCATTTAAAAAATGGACACGAACTGGCAATATAGGATATACAAAACGCATCACAAACCTGCTACTGTCCAGAACCCCACTACCGCTTGTATAGAAAATATCCTGTCATAAGAGGTTAGAGATTGTCAGTGCATTGCAAGTATGACACATGTTGATGCGTGTGATCTTTTAAGTTGGTCTTAATTGAGAAAAAATAAAACTAAAAGGGTTGGTTGTTAGATTATGGTCCAGATTCACTTGATTCGGTAGATCCAGATTCTGTTGATGGTGCTGTTGTATTTGCTGTATTAGATTCTTGAACGTGCAATGCACTTTCCATGTGTTCCTCTCCTGGAACTTCTGCTGCCTTGTCCCCTGCTATTGTCTTGACGCCTACTATGGCCATAGCAATAGCAACTACTGCAATGCCTGCACCTATGGCAATCTTTTTGTTCATGATATGCTCATTTCATTAGCTCATAAGAGTCTGGCTACCATTTTCATTGCTAGGAATGGCACATTAATTAAAAACAGAAAGTAATGCAAGATTATGAAGAGATGATACTTTGCCATACCTAACGTTTTATGATTTTACCTTGTCTGGAACGGAATGCATACAAACTAAAAAAATGGTTTGCAGTATAATTTTGTTAAATTACTTGCCAAGCTCTTTCATTTTTGCTTCAAGAATGACCAGTCTTCTCTGTACTACATCCATGACCCGTTTTAGAACATCAACCTCATCCCTATTTTGATTCCCAATCTCACTTATGTTGTCAATCAAAACTTGGGCCTCGGTTGAAAGTCCATTGCTTGCCTTATCCATCCTAGTTGTAAGATGGACATGTCCTGCTTCCAACTTTTCTAACATCTTGTAGGTCTCACCAATTCTTGTCTTTACGGTATCAAGATCAGCATGCATAGACCTCAGTTCTTCTTCTATTTTGCTTAACGACGGGGTAAGAAATCTCTCTATTCCTGATGCTTTCTGGCCCATAACTAAGCTATGCATAGTTGCTAGTTAAATGATTGCTACATTCCCACAATAACGAATGTATCTTTGTAGAAGATGGGATTATGTAGTTCCATATACTACGTTTACCATCTGTTGTATCTTTTTGCAGTATTTTCCCCATGCGTTGTATGAGATAGGGTCTAGATGTCAAGGAATTCAGATGCATCGATGAGTAGAAGACAAAATGACATCGTCAACACCAGCGCACCTCTTGCGTGCCTTGAAAAGTACTATAAATCTCACGTTGATTTCAAAAAGGATTTTTGCTCTTTGGAAAAAAAATTTAAAATTATTACTTGTTGACCACATATTGTTCTGGCAGGTCAACTAGTATCAGTTCTGTTGGCGCCTCTGCCCGAATTGTCAGATTATCTTCTTTTGATATCATTGCTGCATCCCTTGTCTGCATGGTATCACTGCCCAGTTTTATCTTGCCATCTATTACAAACAGGTATGACTTTCTTTCTTTCCCCAACTTGTGTTCCACCTGACCCTGTGAAGTCAGCGTTGCCAAGTAAAATGCTGCATCTTGGTGTATGTGCAACGCATCAGGGTTGTTGCTGTTTTCAGACACTACCACCGGTACGAGTTTGTTTGTCCTTTCTTTTTTTGTAAACTTTTTTTGCTCCCAAGATGGTGCAAGTCCTTTCTTATTTGCAAAGACCCACATTTGCAACAGCCGCAATGGTTTTTCTTTTGAATGATTTGACTCAGCATGCATTATTCCAGATCCTGCAGTCATCCTTTGGACCTCTCCTGGGTATATCACCCCATGATTTCCTTGATTGTCTTTGTGTTCTAGTTCTCCATCTATGACATAGGTCACAATTTCCATGTCCCTGTGATGATGGAAATCAAATCCAGTGCCAGGCTGTATTTCATCATCGTTGAATACGCGCAATGGTCCAAAGTTCATCTTCTCAAGATTTTGATATTCTGCAAACGAGAAATGGTGATATGTTCTAAGCCAGTCGGTCTTGTTCTGATAGTGCTCGTCTGCCCGTATTATTTTGACACCCATTATGTTTGCATTCTCATTTTCTTTCGAAATACTTTGGCAATGTTGCGTATTGTCACGCTGCTTATGCCAGAGGCTTTCGCAATCTTGTCCTGGGTAGCACTTTCATTATTTATCAGCCCAGACAAAAATAGTGCAGTGGCCGCAAGTGAGACAGGATTCTTGCCATCTGCAAGGCCCTTTTTCTTGGCAGTCTCAATGATATCCAGTGCATCTCTTTGCGCCTTTTCGCTGAGGCCCACAGAGACCCCAATCTTTGATACAAAATCAGATGGATCCAAAGAGCCTACCTGCAACTCTAGCGTCTTGACAAACACCCTATAGTGTCTAGAGAGTTCCTTGAATGATACATTTCCCGCACTGGATACATCTTGCAGAGTTCTTGGTACTCCAGACTCTCTGCATGCAACATACAATGCAGACAAAATCATGCCCGAGATTGTCCTTCCGCGGATTATGTTTTTGGTCAGTGCTTTTCTGTACAGATATGCTGCACGCTCTACCACTGCATCAGAGACATCAAGCTTTGGCTGGATTGCACCCATGATGACAAATGCAGAACGCAGGTTTCTTTCAGTAGAGTTTGACTTGCTTCTACTGTCCCAGGTTCTCAGCCTGTTGAATGTGTACTTCATGTATGTAGAAATAGAATTTCCTGATGCGTCACGATCTGTATTTCCAATTACGGTAGACAGACCCTTGTCATGAATTGATAATGCAGAACCAAGCCCAGTTCTGGTGCTGTTATTGTAATCTTCTGCTGAAAATGATTTCTGCTCTCCACCAGAATCTTCTACCTTGTCTGCAAGAATTGTACCACACCTTGCACATAGAATCTCGCCGCGCATACTGTCAGTCACAAGCGGGCCATGCGATTCACCTTCGTGCAAGCATGTCTTGCCTTTTTCAAATACTAGTTCCTGTTTTTTATTAGATAACATTTGTATATCTACTATACACTTTATAGTATTTAAAATGGCAAGTGATGCTACGTATAGCAGATTAACCCAAGGTAAGTCATTTTGAGATCATTATTTAATAACCAGACAGAATTCATGCAGCTTCTAGGGGCTTGGAATAGACATCTTTTAGGATTCTAGGTTTTCCATCCTTGAATACGTCTTTGGCACAATACTGCATCGAGAAAGCAGCCATGGATTCAAGTATTGGGTTTAGTGCAAGCCCTTTTTTTGTAACGACATATTCGATCTTAACTGGTGTTCCTGCATAGACTCGCTTCTCAATTATGCCATTTCTTTCCATCTCCCTCAGTCTTGCAGACAAGGTCTTTGGGTTTATCCCCTCCACAGAATCCAGGAACTGGTTGAACCTACTCTGGCCTAGCTTTGTCATGTTACGCAGAATATGTACAGTAAATTTTTTTCCAATAATTTTAAAAGTATTATCAATTGGGCATGCTTTCATAGCATCATGCAGAACTTTGCATTCTTCGCCGTTCAACTTACCATACACTCACTTGATAACTATACTATCACTTTCTAATTTATATGCTTACCTTTGTATATCTAATATAAGAAATAACATGACGACTCAAACACAGCACAAGCACCAATGGTCTGTCACGTCAAACCATTGGCGATGCAATACATGTGGAAAGACATACGGCTAGACTTTCCAACTTTTTTTATTCAAGTTGTGACTTGTGACAGTCAATACAAATCTCAACTGTCTTGCCATGTTTTTTTGAGTAATATGCGCCAAGTTCTCGATGCAAGTTACACATGAAACAAAGGCCAAAATTCATGCAATGATATCAGCATTGTTTGTAATAGATTTTTTGCATCAGAGTTTGAACCTGTTTGCAAAAGTAAATACTGCAATGCCAACAACAAGTGATACTCCAAACAGTGGCATGGCAACAGGGCCAAATTCAGGAACTGTTGCAGTCATGGTCTTGGTCTGTGTCACAATAAAACCATTAATTTTTGCACTGGCAATAATGTCAAAATCTCCAGATGTTGCAGTTGATGGAATCTTGAATTGTAACCCAAAGTTGCCATTTTGATCAGACTGGACAGTCCTGATGAGTATCAAGTTCCCAGACGAGTCTCTTATTTGCAAGGCAACAAGTGTGCTTGGCTGTCCTGTTACAGTACCGCTCAGTTGGACCGTGTCACCAGGAAGATAGTGGTCCTTGTTTGTAGCAAGTACAATTGACTGCTCTTCTTGGGCAAACGAATTCAAGACTCCAGGCAGTGTAAGCAATACAACTGCACCAAGAGACAGGAATCGGCCCAGATTTTTCCTATGAAAGGCCGACAAAGTATGATTGTTCATGAGTTTGTGATGTTCCCCCCTTGTTTGGCCAATCAGTAAATACATTTGCATAGACACTGGCAAGTCCAGTTCCAGATTGGGACGGGACATAATACGGCAAGACAACCTCTGATTGTCCCGGGCTTAATGTATACTGGGCAGATTCAGTGCCAAGGCTGCTAACATCTGAGTCAAAGATGTTTACAGTCACAAGAGATTGCGTGTGCACACCAGAGTCAATTACCACCTTGACATATCCCATTTGTCCTCGCTGGATCAATGATACGGGATTTCCTTGCTGGTCAGTTGGCTGAACAGATATGATTGCAATTCCAGTTGGCCCAGTAGAATTGTTTTGAATGTCTGCAACACATTGGTTCACTCCGTTTACTACAGTGAGTTGTCCCTTGTTGTCAAAGCAAGACTGGATTCTGCTGTCTGCAAGTCCATATGCAACATTTAGCTCACTGTTTAGTGTGACCATTTGAACATGATTTATTGTTGCATATTTGTTAAAGGTTGCAACTGCTTGTCCTATACTTCCACCGTTATCAATGACAGACCTCATTGCAGTATTTGCAACTGCAATTCTTTGTTTCATGAAATTAAATTCATCTTGGAATACAGAATGAGTTCGGTTATCAGATACTGTTGTAAGAAAGTTGGCATATGCCACATCTGGCGTAGTAGACGCGCTTGCCTCTACAAGTGTGGTAAGATCTTGTTTGAGTTGACTTGCCGCTGCTTGTCTTTGTTGCAGAACCAATTGCTGGTCAAGTTTTGCAGCAGTCTGGTTCCCTATTATGTTTGCAACCTGTTTCTTTGATGCCTCTATTTCTTGCAAAATCTTCATTGCCATAGGATTGTTTTGAAGGTCAGGACCTGCAAGGGTTGTAAATTGGGTAGGTCCAATTTTTGTTGCATTTACAGTTCCAGCATTTACATTTGCATCAAGGCTAGCAAGATCTACATTTACCAGTCCTACAGAATTGTTTTTGGCGTTTTGCCCAGTGCTGTTTTCATATGCAAGTGCCAAAAGATGGGCCTGTGTAGGACTCATGAATATCATAGAATCGTTTTGGATTACAACACCAAGTGTGACCTCGGCTTTGTTATTTGTCATTGCAGTAGATATCACACTTCCAATGCCAGGCAGTCCACTAGAAGAGGTAGTGCAACTGTGTGGTTGTGGTGGGACATATGATACTGGAAGTATTGCAGTATCCTGCAGGTCTGCTGCAAGGCACGATTCTGCAGTAAGCGGTGTTCCACCATTAGTTGGCCAGTCCGAATATACATCAGTGAATACATTTGCCAATCCCACCTGAACATTGGATGGAATGAAAAATGACAGAGTCATTTGAGATGTTCCAGGGTTTACAATTGATTTTATCGAAGTCGTGCCAAGGCTACTTTGGTTTGCATCAAAGAGGTTAAGCGTTAAAAGTGCAGGCATCTTCTCGCCAGATGAGATTGAGACTTTGACAAACCCATTCTGACCCTTTGGCAGAATTGAGACAGGGTTTCCTTGCTGGTTTGTAATTTGTACCGAGTCAATAGAAATGCCATGTGATCTTATTACATTAAACTCGGTTGAATTGGTATAGCTTTTACCATAAACAGTTGCAGTTACAATATCTTGGTAGACACCAGTCTGGTAGGTATTTGGTATCTTAAATTGCAAAGAGCCAGTGCCGTTTTCGTCAGTAGTTATTGTTCGTGATATGATGTTGTCGCCACTTGGGTTTGATACACCTACAGCAATGCTTTGCATGCTCTGACCTGGAAGATTCACTGAAAGTGTAACTACGTCACCATATGCATAGTATGATTGGTCAGTGCTTAACAAGAGTGAAGACGGCAGTACGATCATGGTAGCTGTTGAAGTACCAACACTTGAAGAATGGGAACTGTCCCCTCCATATGTAGCAGTTATTGTTACCGCATTTGTGGAAGATGCAGGTGCAGTATAGTATACAGCACACGTATTAGACGAAAGTGTGCAAGAGGCCTGGTCAAACGTGCCACCTGCATTACCATCACTCCATGTTACATCTCCACTTACAATTGAAGAGATGGAAACATCTGCAAGTGTTGCGGTAAATTGCATCTTGGATCCTTGTGCCATAGATACAGTGTTTGGCGTAACTGTAGTAGTGGTGGTATGCAATGCGTTTACTGTCAGAGAAGACATGCCAGCACTGCCAGAATATCCATTGTTTGCGGCAAACGTGGCAGTAACCGTTACTGAGTTTGACGCCTTTGTAGACGGAGTGTATGTTACAGCACAGCTTCCAGATGAAAGTATACAAGAAGATGGATTGAATGTGCCACCAAGGTTTCCATCACTCCATGTTACAGTTCCTGTAGGGATGTTTTGAGAGTTTGAAGTATCAGTAACTGTGGCAGTAAACTGGACCTGAGACCCTTGGTTTACCTGCGCAGTATTGGGTGTGATGGTTGTACTAGTATTTGGCAGGAGGTTTACCATCAGAGTAAATGTTCCCGCACTTTTGGAAAATGGATAGTCGCTGTTATAGATGGTATTTACCACTATGCTACCCCCATAGTTAACAGGCGGAGTATAAGTTACTGCACACTTACCCGATGATAACGTACATGAGGTGGGATTGAATGAGCCACCAAGGTTTCCATCATTCCAAGTTACAGAACCTGTGGGAGTAAGTGGAGAGTTGGTAGTGTCTGCAAGTGTTGCTGTGAGTTGTACCTGAGACCCTTGATTCAAGGTTGACGCACTTGATGTTATTGTAGTTGTGACACCATGAAGTACAGTGACAGTAAGAGTAGATGTTCCAGAGCTGCCAGAGTGTGAATCATCCCCACCATAGCTACCAGTTATTGTCACAGTGCCGCCATAATTGGAAGGAGGAGTGTAAGTTACAGCACAGCTTCCAGATGAAAGTGTACAAGAAGATGGACTGAATGTTCCACCAATGTTACCATCGCTCCATGTTACAGAACCTGCTGGAATAGATGCCAAGTTGGATGTGTCTGTGACTTTGACAGTGTAGGATACATGCGAGCCTTGGTTTGCAGTGTCAAGGTTTGATACAATTGAAGTTGATGTCAAATCAAGCATACTTGTTTTTGATTGGGTTGAATTTGAGAAACCAAATACTACAGAATTGGCATCACTTGTAGGTTCAATTGAAAAAGCATATTGTGGGAAGACCATCACTGCCGCCACTGAGAGGAAGAGGAAAACCCTTAGATCCATTTGGCATAATCTCTGACATTGGACAAATAAAGAATTGTTACACCTTGTTCAGGAACAATGTTACCTATAGCATAAGCAGATACCCTATTGAGACATACATGGACCATTCCCTTGGAGTGTACGGTTCCAAACTTGTTTAAAAGACTGACGCATCTTTTCTACTAGTTTGAATGACACCCCAAGACAGTTTATGCTCATTTCATTTTTACTTCAATGTGCTGCCCGTCAAGATTCATCTTGATGTTAGAATATGGATATGTAGCCATGTCATATTTTGATAGATCCTCATCAAATGTCATTATTGTTTTTGAATCATTGTAGACTTGTTGCAGTTTTTTCCCTCTTTGCAGGTCTATCAAAAAATGAGGATCTGCCACAAGCAATATTTTGTCAGTCTTGATCGGATTAAACATTATGAAGGAATAGTCATTTGGTATGTTTTCCTTATGAAACACATAATGCAAGATCCACGAGTATGCAGGATTTGCAAGAACCGTAGTCTCAGAATCATTTACATTTTGTAAAACAAATGATGTTGCCTCGAACTGGGTACTTGTCACATTGACGCCAATAATCAACACAGTACTTGCCAATCCAAATATCGCAATACCAGATATTATCACAAGAGGCAAGGCGTTGCGCAATCTTGTCTTGTTTATCTTTCCCAGCATAGTTACAACAAACATTGCAGAAGATATGCAAAACACAGGAAGTATTGGAATCCAGTAAAAGTATTGGTTATAACCAATCATGAGCAAAAATATTACAAACGGGACAGACCAAAACAAGATGAAATAATCTCGTCTCAGTATCGCAAATACAGTTCCAGCAACTCCAAGAACAAACAGAACTGGGTCAAGCTTGAGGAAAACAAGTGATATGTACGGCAGACCAAAACTTGGCCTTTGCGTCTGCCCGATTACATCTTTTAGCCAAATATCAAACTGGTGTGCACTTGCTGCCTGGAGTGGCCAAATGAGCGGTATCAAAATTACTGGAAGCAGCCAGAGAACAACATATTTTGGATTTTTCCCGGTACCAAAATACACAAGACCTGCAATCAACGGAATCATCGTAAAGACTGGAATCTTTGTAAATATGGCAATGCCAAGACAAAGGCCTGAAAGAAGTACCAGCACATACTTGTTTTTGAAATTGTTTGCCCGGAGTGCAAGCAATATTGATGTCAGCAAAAATGGCAACAAGATAGAATCCAAAAGAATTCTTCGCATCACCCACGTAAACGGCATTACTGCAAACAAGACAGCTGATGCCAGCGCTATCTTTTTCCCATATTTTGTATCGGCAATCAGATAAACAAGAAGAGTGTCAACAACTGCTAGCAAACCCATCAATACTCGCGGTAAAACATAGAGTGATGCGATAAAGGCAGGGTCTGTCGAAGTGTGCAATGAGTTTGGAAATCCAGCTAGGCCAAAAAAAGCAGCAAGAAAGATTTGCCCAAAATAAGGATGATCATAAAAATACCTGTCTTGCCACCCAAGACCGTGTAGTACATGCATTGCCCTTTCCAGATACACCCCCTCGTCATAGAAAACATCTGGAAACCCCACCACATTCCACAAGTGGGTAAACCCAGACAATGCCAGTATTGCTGCCAAAATGTAAACTGGTTTTATTTGTCGTAATGTAACACTCAAGCCAATCTACTTCCAGTGATTCATGTTTTCTTTACCATGAAAGTCAAGTGTTCTATCCATCGCAGATTAGCATTTCAGATCATACATACAATATAAAAAAGAGCCGAGTTTTGATCCATGATCTACAAGCACTGAAATAAAAAATTATGAGCATGGTGCAGATTTGATTAAAAATCATACACAGATGGAATCACACGTTACACCGTAGTTTGCGTCTAGTAAGGCTCATTAACGGTGAATATTCATCGATTGACTAGAATATGAGCCGCATGAGATATTGGAAACTCACAGTGGACGACGTCAGAAAGGCAGAGTATGATCCAAAAAAAGTATTGATCTGGGAGATAAAGTGTCCAAAAGACGACAAGGGTGCAGTCTTTGGAGTATATTCTTATAGAAACGGAACCCCCTGGGATTACGAGTCAATCAAGGGAATCGTATTTTATCACAACATGATAGAACAAGAAGAGGTAGACAGAATAACCAAGTTCCTAAAGGACAAATTTGGCGGAGAACCTGCAGAAAAGAGCTCAAGGATATTTCTGAAAGGTTCGCGTGAGATCTATGCACCAAAGGAGATTGCGGATCTTGCAGTCCAGCTAGGTGACAATTTCGAGGTCAGCACAGAACTTACAATAGAACTAGAAAATTTTAGTGTGCCAGAGCAAGAAAAAAGCAACCTGCCCTCAAGCAAGATACTTCCAATTCCAGGACAGTAGACACGTTCTAGAAAAAATACTATTAATACAGTTCAGGTCATTTTATAATCTGCAATGGATAAGCACATGACCATTAGCCAGCATCTAGATGACTTGAGAAAAAGAGTATTCAGGTCAGTCATTGCAGTGGGGGCAATCTCGTTTTTCATCCTAAGTTTTCACCTTACACCGTTCATGTACAATGGCATCAAGCTGTACTATCCAACATTTAGTCCGTTTAACAACATGGCAGCACAGGCAACAATATCAATGAAACACCATCTGTTGCCATCAACCGTACAACTTATCCAGACAGCACCAGGCCAGGCATTTTTTTCCCAGTTCTATATTGCAATATTGCTTGGGATGGTATTTGCAATGCCAATCATAGTCAAAGAGTTTGTCGGATTTTTAGCGCCGGCATTGCACAGAAAAGAGATCCAAATAATTAGAAACATAACAATTCCAGCCATTGTCCTTTTCATCATAGGCGGCCTGTTTTCATACTTTTTTGTCACTCCATACATACTTGACTTTCTTTACAAGTATGGCCAGTCTGCAGACTTGCTAACATTTTTGAACATAATTGACTTTATCACATTTGTACTCCAGTTCATCCTTGCATTTGGAGTCTCGTTCCAGTTGCCATTGATAATGTATGCATTTACTGCATCCGGGTTGATTGATCCAAAATTCTGGAGAAACAACATAAGGTATGCAATAATTGCAATGGTCATACTTGGTGCAGCAATAACTCCTGACGGTAGCGGGGTCACCATGTGGTTTGTTGCAGGCCCAATGATCGTACTGTATCTAATAGGCATGGCATTATCAGAAAAGCAGTCAAAAAATATTGCAACACTTAAATCTTGATCTGCCGCATTTAAGGCACTAATGGCATACGAGAATGTAATAATCGCAGTAGTGATAATCGGGGTTTTGATATTTGGCGCAAAAAAGATCCCAGAACTTGCAAGAACATTTGGAAAGGCAAAAGGCGAGTTTGAGAAAGGCAGAATAGAATCAGAAAAAGAACTCAAAGATTTCAAAGACAAGGAAGACCTCAAGTAATTTTTTCAAAATCTCTGCTTCAAAATCGATAAGTCCAAACTATCTAATCAGTTGGCATGAAATCAAGCAAACACATCCTTACCACACTTGAGAATCATATTAAAAACATAATAGATTAGAAGTGAAAATAAGGCATGCCAAAGCATGTTCTAAAAATATTGTTGATTTTTGTCTGTTGCTCCATCTTACTGGCACCTGTCAAGAGCGCCTATTCAGATACCATCCTAGGCACAGGTACAAGCATACAAACTGACGGTAAGACTGGCCACGGAGTATTGAGCATAAATTCTGTCACATATCAAGCACCAAACCTTGCAATAGAAATGGGAAAAATTGTTAAAATTTCGGGAGACATATTTGTTGGAACTGAAAAATCAAAACTTTCCCTAAGTGGAACCAAGATAAAGGACATAACATACGAGTTTACAGGTTTTGTCATAGGAAAAAGCGGTACGGAGTATGTCAAGATTGTTCTTTACATAATAGGTGCAAACCCCAAAGCTACATCAAGTCCAATTCAAAAGACTGTCCAGACAAATCAAATAGAACTTGTTGTAAAAAGTTTTGACAAGGTCATAGTTGGATATAGTTACGGGTTTTCAGTAAAGGCATTTGATAAAAAATTAAACCCTACAGGAAGTTACGACCAAAAAGTTGGAAAACTTGCAGGTGTGAACATATCAGTTGTAATCAAGGACAAGAACAACAAGATACTAAAAACATTCAACGGTGTCACTGACAATCAAGGATATTATTCTGATTCTGAAAGAATAGTAAACTACCTGCCAAGTGTCACATACCACGTGATCTTTAATGCCACAAAATCTGGTTATCTTTCTGATTCAGTAGTAAAGACAGTCTATGTCCAGCCAAATTCAAGATAAAAGTTAGATAACGCTTTTTTACCCAAGTAAAATAGATACCGCGTGATAAAAAAATCTGAAATTATAGATATTGTCAGCAAGTATTCTGAACCGACTATTGGTGTACTTGGAAGTCATTCCGCACTTGAAGTAATGGATGGTGCAAAAGATGAAAACTTTAAGACAATAGTGGTTTGCCAAAAGGGAAGAGAGGTTCCTTACAAGAGATTTTCAAGGCTAGCCGATGAAATTATCATAGTAAAAAAATTCCAAGACATGCTGTCTCCCAAGATTCAAGCAAGACTGAGAGATGCCAGCACCATAGTTGTTCCACACCGCGCACTCACTGCATATCTTGGATACGACGGTGTTGAGAACAAGTTCAAGGTACCACTGTTTGGAAATAGGGCCTTGTTCCAGGCAGAAGAGCGTGCAAACAAGAAAAACCAATACTATTTACTACAAAAAGCAAAGATACGATTCCCAAGACTGTTCAAGAATCCAAAAGAGATCGACAGACCAGTCATAGTCAAAGTCCAGGAAAAAAAGCGCAAGCTAGAGCGAGCCTTTTTCAACGTATCATCATATGCAGAATACAAGGACAAGACAGAGACCAAGATAAGGCAAGGATTGATCTCAAGAGATGCACTCAGGACTGCAAGTATCGAAGAGTTTGTCATAGGAACTTACTTTAACTTTAATTATTTTCATACACCAATATCAAAAGAAGTAGATTTTCTTGGAATAGAAAGAAGACTGCAGACAAATCTTCATGACTTTGTTTCACTTCCCGCAAGACAACAGCTTGAGACAAACATCGAGTTACAAAATATCGAGGTGGGTCACACACCTGCAAGCATTAGAGAGTCTCTGCTTGAAAAAGTGATTGACATTGGAGACAAGTTTGTAAACGCAGTGAAAAAAGAATATGCGCCAGGAATCATTGGCCCATTTTCTTTGCAGAGTGTAATAACTCGCGACTTGGACATTGTCGTATATGACGTATCATTGCGAGTCCCAGGAAACCCAATTCTTGCAACAACCAGCCCGTATACAAAATACAAGTATGGCGAGACTTTTGGAGTGGGGCGCAGAATTGCCATGGAGATTAGAACTGCACAACAGGAAGGAAAATTAGACCAAGTGCTGACCTAGGCTTCCATCTTCTCTTTCAAGAGATTCTTTCTGACCAGAATAGGAATATTGTAAAATGTTGCAAGAGCTATGGAGTCAGACGCGCGATAGTTACGCATGACCAGATCATGCTTTCCAGTAAAATAGACATTGGCGCGAAGGACGCTGCCGCTTTCATACACCTTGATCTTTACAAGGATAAGCTCATTGAGCTCTGCAATCTCTTCTACCATGTTGTAAATAGTTGGAATTGCACCCCTTTGTCCCTCAATGAAATTAGAGATGTGCCTTGCAACCTCGCCTGAAAAGGCGCGCATGTGGAACTCCTTGCCGTCACTTGACCTCAATATTAAAAGTCCTTCAACTCCGTACGGGTCTACAAAACCCACATAGGTTATCTTGGTCTCTGCATAATCAGAATCCTGAGGCTCGTCGATCTTCACGACTAGATCAAGATACATGATTACCCAAGATAAACACTTTGGAGAAAATATGAGATAGAATTTAATGTCAGGGCCAGGATTTTTTACAGGTGGAAAGACAAAAGACAAAAGGCCGTTCACACCTTGCGCTCATACTAGTTGGCTTTTTGGCTATCGCAGTATCGTTTTTGGCATATGCAAAAAATGACAACCTGATAATCACTCCTGCAGCAATGCCTGCCTTGCAGAGGCTTGCAATTGCAACATATCTTGTCCTGTTTGCATCATTTGCAGCAATTGGCTGGGGATTGTACAAAATGTACAAGTCAAAGATTGCATCAGTAGACTCTACCATATCATCAATCATTGCAAATGCCATACACAATAAAAGATCAAAACAGATTTTCATCATCAGTGCAATAGGATATGGATTATTTTTTGCATTCACATCAGGAATAATAATTTACAAACCCGACATCAATGCCACAGATTACGGATTTCCAAAACCTCCCCATATCGAACTCTCACCATGCTGTGACCTTCCAGGATACATGCCAATGATCTTTGCATTTTTCACAGAACACATCGGGCTGCAGATAATTCCGTTGAATTTACTGCTGCTTGTCACAGTATCATTCTTGGTTGGCTTGAATTTTGCAATATCGTCAACAGTATTTTCCATTGCAAAGAGCGGAGGAAAACTAGGCGCATTTGGAGCAGTGACAGGACTCTTTGTAGGGTGCCCCACATGTGCAGGTACCATCTTTACCATGCTTTTTGGCTTTGGGGCAGGCGCTACAACATTTACGTTGTTTCTAACAAGTTTTGAGGCTCAAATTCAGACAATATTTATCGCAATATCTATTCCGGTTCTTCTTGTAACTCCAATCATAATGGCTAAGAAGATAAATTCACAAAACGAAAGCTGTGCAGTAGAGCCTAGATAGCCTTAGTTACGCGCGGCCTTTTCCAGTCCCCAATGTCATAACCGGCCTGTCTGAGATATTTCAGAGTAAGCTTGTACACCAATTCGTCATGCTCCGCAGCCTCCAAGATTTTATCCCACCCAACCTGTCCTGTTTGGTTTATCTCCTCTTCCAGTTTAGTGGATACTGTCTTTGCAATCTCTCTGCACTGATCAAATGTCTTGCCATTTTTGTATGCCCTTGTCCGCGAGTCGCATTTTTCCATCATATGCAAATTATTTCAAGTCAAATAAAAAGATCAGGTATTTCACAAATAGGAGCTGTGCAAGTTCACATCTTACAGGATTTGAACTAACAGTTAGTCCAGATCTTACAGGATTCAGAGTTTGATGACAGCCCCAACTGATGGGATTTTTCAGTAATAGTATTTAGATCATGCTGATAAATCATATGTCTACCCACGATAATGCGGATATATACGCTGGACACTTTAGTGACAAACTTTAAGCACGTATTGGGTTAAAATCCAATTTTTTATCCATTTGCCCTTGAAGAAAAATACTTTGACGTCAAATTCTTATGGAATTTGTTGAGAAATCAATAATACGATGTCTTAGTTTGTTGTCATGCAATAATAAACAAGCATATATTTTCACTTGAGTATTTTTTAAAACTTGTGGTACAATCACAGAATACACTGATAGAAGAAAAACATTCCGTAACAAAATCAACTGACAATGTTCATTATCTCCTAAATACCTTGACATGAGATAACACCACATGGCAATAAGTGGAACAAAGAAAACATCTACCATTACCTTCAGATTAGATGATAACATCATCACAAAATTACGCAACGAATCTAAGAATAAAGACATAAGCACCAACACACTTGTAAACCAAGCCCTTAAGAAATTCCTAGATTGGGATGTATTCCAGCCACAAATGGGACTAGTCAGCATTAACAAAATTGTTTTTGTCAAGATCTTTGGAAATTTGAAGGAGCAAGAGGTCATTAAAATGGCATCAAGGATTGGTAAAGACGAGGTCTACAGTGTGTCCCTTTTCATGAAAGGTGAGATTGATGTTGTTTCCTTCATGTCCTGGTTTGTGATGCAGATGGTAAACTCTTCTGTACAAGTAAGTCACTCCGTTGATGATGATGCACATACATACGTTTTCAAACATGAGCTTGGAAAAAACTGGTCGTTGTATTACAAAACCATATTGGAGATCATCTTTGAGGAACTATTTAGTAAAAAGATTCATGTAAAATGTGATAAATTTTTATTCCATTTCCAATTCAGGGATAACGTCAATCGACATCTTGTAGAATAAAATTTTCATGATTGCATATTTGATCGGCTTTGTTTCTTTATCGTGAACCAAATCACAGCATAACTATATCTTGAAAAAATATTATCTCACATACATGGTAAAACAATTTAATTTTTTGTATGTAATATTAACAAATTTGGAGTAACAATGTTAAGGCACTTTAAAAATATTGTATAAATGACATAATTTGTAAATGGTTACTGATCCAACTGGGGATGTGTATCTAGGAATATCGATGGTTATCGTTGGTGCAATTCTTGCAGCTGTGACATTTGTGATAAGTTTCAGAATTAGACATTAAAAATTATTTTTGTTAATAGTTTCATCACTTTTTCACATCTATGCGATTTCAGCATATTTAAGAAATATAGGCCATTGTTAATCAACCCTTAAATTTTTTTGAATGTACTGGATATTATGTCCGAGCAGTGTGTTGTGGACAAGAATGGGGTATCAAAACGTGATTTTCTCAAGTTGCTTACAGCTGGAGGAGTGGCCCTGGCATTTACGCCTTTTATACAATGGGGCAAGTTCATGCCAAATCCAGATACCATGTCTCCAAAAAAAGCACAGGTCACACCATCGGATGGCACTTTTTCTGTCAATTTTTACTCACAAAATGTCCCGGACTCGTACTGACTGTCAGCAAGAGAACAACCGGGTACGATACAATAATGTCCTTTTTAGGATTCCAAACCTAAAAGAGGACAAATGATGAAAATCAGCAAAAGCGAAATCCATATTCAAAATCCAATGCTAATTCGTTTTAACATCTAATCCACAATCAATACAGGTCTTACAGGACTCGGCTAACTTTACGAACTAAATCTTTAGCGAATACAGATAGGATTTCCAATACAATGCAGGTCTGCTCCAGATAAATCAGCGCCTGTAAGGTCTGCGTTAGTCAAGTCCGCACCCTTGAGATCCGCACTACCTAAATCGGCATGATTCAAGTTTGCACCATTCAGAGTTGCATTCTCAAACATTGCAAACCCAAGACCAGTATTTTGTAAATTGGCGCCTGAGAGGTTTGCGCCAGTAAATACAGCATTGTTAAGGTCTGCACTTTTAAGATTAGCATTAGTCAAGTTAACGCCTATCATGATAGCATTTGAAAGGTCAGAATCTTGAAAGTTTGCGCCTGAAAGGTTCGCACCAGTGAAATCAACATCCTTGATTTGTGACAGATTAAAACTGGCCCCAGTCAATGTAGCATTCTTGAAATGGGCTCCATCAATTGCACCATTAAAAAAATTACCTCCTGAGAGATTAGCATTAGTCAGGTCTGCCGCAAGCAGGTTGATGTATGTGCCACTTGCGTTAATCATGTTGGCACCTTTTAGTATTGCTTCCGGAAAATCTGCATTTGTAATGTCAGCATTTTGGAGATTTGCCCCTGCGAGATTGGTACGAAACAAGTATGCTTTGCGAAGATCTGCATGATTGAGATTAGTTCCAGTCAAGTTTGCTCCAGTCAAATCTGCATGATTCAGATTTGCTCCTGAGAAATCACAGTACGACCAATCAACCCATGGAAAATCCCTATCTGCACACTTTTCCTCTATGTCTGGACTTTCTGGGTGTAATACCTCAAGAAGTTCCTCAACAGCCTGTCTCTGCAATATTCCTTGACTGAAAAGATATTCAACCGCATGAGTGTATTCCGAGTTTGTGATGCTGCCGTGAGATTGCCAATTTTTAAGATGTGTTATCCATGCAGGCATGGCATAGGTTTCATCTGCAACCACAGGATGTATTAAAATTGGCATTATGGCAAGTGCTGAAATTAGAATGATTGCAATCTTTGTATTTTGTTTAATACCATGGCAACATGTTTTGTATATTTAATGAAAACGAAGATTCTTGCAAGTGAGAATAATCCAGTATAATCAACTTCTAGTCCAATCTTTTAACAATGCATCAGTCGTTGTATCAATATGATTTACCATTTACGATATTCCTGCCATTCAATTGTTTTTTATTGTGATCTTTCAGAACCAAGTTGGTTATTTTCAAATCCTGTTTTGTTCAGAGCCCTTGCGCCCATCAAGGCTCCAACAGCAACGAGTGCCCCTCCAAAGCCAGCGCCATACAATACATAAGGATTCAGTGTTACCATCGAATAGATCTCGCCCAA
Organism: Nitrososphaerota archaeon; assembly: GCA_028867275.1. Classification (GTDB taxonomy): domain Archaea; phylum Thermoproteota; class Nitrososphaeria; order Nitrososphaerales; family Nitrosopumilaceae; genus Nitrosotalea. Next base: position 20,166 of record JAGWGU010000001.1, on the reverse strand, counting down.
GACAAAGATTATGATCTCACCTGAAATGTAGAGATAACCTACTCGTTTCCTTTTAATGCCTGATATTTCAAACATCTCAAAAATGAGAAATGTTGTCACAAGTATGGGTAGCAAAAAGAATGCATAGTCTTGGTGAAACCTCGTATACGCGTCATCAAATGCAGAGCCGGCGCCACTGTAAAATGCCTCGTTGAAGTTTATGTAAAACCCGTTAACTGGTATGACAAGGTAGATAATTATCCAAGCGATTACAACAGATGCAAAAAGGGGGTCCTTGATGGTATGGCCATTTCCACCCTTTTTTCCTGATGCTAAAAGCAATGCCACCAAAACAAACAAGGCTCCAAGCCCCACAACACCTGTTATGATATCATCTTGTGCAACTCCATTAGGCCCGGAGGCAAACAGTGTTGGAACTTGGTAATTTCCAATGCCTGATGCCAGATAAATCCCTAGTACTGCAATTACAGAACCAAACATTGTCAGAAAACCTATAGATGAAATAATTTTTTGTCCTTTGGACCAGACATCATACCCACAAACAATTGCAACAAGAACTACAATGCCTGCCATCAGTATTGGCAACATTGCATGCGAGTGGGAACCAACCACATTCTGTGCAAATGTTATGACTGCAGTCGAGTTATAGTAACCAAGCACTGGATACATTGTAGAATTGATATAATGAGAAACAATTGGAGGAGAAGGCCCACTTACCGTTATGTATGCTGCAACATATCCCAGCATTGCAGCTATGAAAGATCCTATTACACAAAGCAAAAGAACGTAAAAAGGCAAGCCCATCTTGCGATAACCCTTGCCTGAAAGACGGGGATACACTATCAATGATATCATTATAGCCACAGATGCCAGATCAAGCACTGCAAAGCCAGGATATTCAAGCAAGTGCGGAATCCCCCATGCAAATTTGTCAGTTACGTTAAAGATTCCGCCTATTCCTGCAAGTGGTACTGCAAAAAAACCAAAACCAAACAAAAATATTCTGACAAGCCTCCCCAAGACTCCCTTCATCGAATCTAAACCAATTACAACATACACTACAGTAAGAAGTACGATTACCCATGGCAGGAAAATTCCGCCATGCCAATACATGTTAAGTCTGTACAATATGTCTGGCGTCCACTGGCTATTGTAACCAGAGTTGAGCAAAGGTGTCACATAGTTTACAACAGGAGAAATTGCCATAACTCCTACTGCCCATACAATACTCCAATAACACAGGAATCTTGCGTTAAAGTATCGAAGCGTGATATCTTTCAAGTTAATTTTCATTGTTTGCAATACTCCATCCATCGCTTGTTCCTTGATGGGAGTATTGGTGATTTTAGAGGGGTCACATTCCAAGTTAGAAACATTTGTTCAAAAAAACTAGACTAGTGTTTCAATTAACATGAAATGATGGTTATCAAAGTTGAGATTCTCGATATTTCTTAAATAATATTTTACTTGTGATATAATCATGTCACAAGATGTTGAATCAATATACGACGAATACATGTCAAAATTGAAACAAGCTCTGCCTAATGTTGATCCTAATTTTATCCATCGAATAATATATCTGGAAAGAAAACTTGCCAATGAAGACGTTTCAGAGCCTGAAGTGAGTGCAATCATAGAATACAAGCCTGGCACTGATGTTGACAATAAAGTAAATGGTCTTAGAGGAAAATACTCTTTGGAAGTAGAGCATGGCGGTAAACAAAATGTTCTCCATGTGACAAGTCGTATAAAGGTAGACAAAATCACTGAGATTGCCCGAGATCGAGACATTGCAAAAATTACAGGCAGAGCTGATTCGGGTTTGGGCGAATAATTTATTCAAATACGCAATTTACCACAATAACAACAGTAATGGGTAAACATCTTTTGGGAATTCAGACTCGAAATAAAAAACATGGATCGAAAGTAACTACTTATATCAATGAGAGCACTACTAGTATTGTTGAGTAAGATTCAGACTCAGCGTACATCAAGTACTATAACAACTGTGACTGTGGTAATGCTTACCATCATTGCAGTGGCAGCCTTGTTGCAATTACATGTAATACCACTTGTTCTGTCAGCACCTCTTTTCTTGATTCCAGTCTCAATCTATACTACTGTGATTGGTCTCAAGAATAAACATGAACCTCACATAACACAAGAGTATAGTTACCATTTTACTTGGGCTGGAATAATGCTTGCAGTTGGCATTGGATGGATTGTTCTCTATGAAAACATGGGTGTAGGGATTGGAGTGATATCCATACTCTCAATTGCACTTGGCTACATCTACCTCAACAAGATAAAATCTACCACGATTAATTCCAATTAGCGGAAATTAGCAAATTAGTTCATAACAGAGCATTTTCGGACTAGCTATTAATCAGAGTCTCACAGGACTGGACCTTCAGTGGGTTCAGCCCAGGTAAAGATGTGAAAGATGCCTAACGGCTGCACCAATCTGAGAAAAATGATTGCTCTAGATAAACATAGGAAGAATTCATTGAAGAACTAACAATTATCACTCCTTGTGCAGAAGGATGAAGTATATCATAGTAAACAAACGCACCTGTTCTTTCAAATTTGTGTGAGAATGTTCCATGTGGTGGAATAAACGAACTTGAAAACCATCCATCCGGTCCATTCTGACCACTTCCACTTACTATCATGTGAATAATACTATCTTGGTTTGCCCAAGTCATAGTATCTCCTTTCAATATCACTGTCTGACAAGGACTAAAACAAGCTCCCTTTTCACATCCTAGAATGTAAACTTGGTTTGTTCCACTTGATTTTTGTTTTTCAGCATAAGCAGAAGATATAGGAATATCTGCAATAAGGACAACTAGCAGACATGAGAAAACTACAATTCCCAATTTCTCAATTTGCATGACTAGATAAATCAGACACGTATTATTAACATTAAGACCAATTGTTCAGATTAGAAGGCAGCAAGTGACCCAAAGGACATTGCATCAGATATTTCATTCATAATATCGAGTATCATTATATTCTTGAATCACGCATCTTGTATCAAGGATGTTAGGATTTGCATATCACAATTTACAGGGTCCTGAAGAAATATGGCGTTATTGAATTACAGACATTATGCAAATGAACTCCCAAGGTATGGACTTGCAGTAGTTTTTGCATGGTTTGGTATTGACAAGTTTCTGATACACCAATACTATGTGTCATGGTTCTCGGCAACAAAAAGCATCATGATACTTTTACCTTTTCAAGACATTAGCATGTCCGTTTATTCAATCGGGATTGTAGAGATATCTTTGTCTGCATTATTGTTTTTAGGAATTAGAATTCGGGTTGTCGCTTTAGTTGTCATGGCATTTCTTGCCACAATACTAATCACAGCCAAATACCCATCAAGCTTTCCCCAAGATATTGGCCTTATAGGCATCGCGCTCATGCTTGTAATGTCTTATATATCTAACAAAAACAAAAGACAAGAAAATCGCTTCAGATATTCACGCATTGTTACTTATTCCATTTCTCTTGTACTTGTTCTCTGGGCTGCAGATTATTTCCTAAATTATGAAAGACATGCAGGCTGGATCCATCTGTTCAGTCCAATTTTTTCAAATCTTGGGACAAATGAGGCACTTTATCTTATTGTCATTGTAGGAGTTTTAGAAGTTCTACTTGCGATATTTTTGATAATAGGGGAGCGCATCAAGAACAAGTATCCTTTTGTTGCAACAGTGGTGTTTCTCATCTTTGCTGCCATTACGCTTGATCCTCCGATAAACAATCACCAAACCATCGGTCTTGCAATCGCGTCCTTTTGGTTAGGGTATCGTTATTGTGCTAACAACATGTCGCAAATTAATTGAATATTGTAGACATTGTCAGTTCAGTACAAAGACAACAATACACGTGCACTCAGAGCGTTCCAAATCTTGCTTTAGATGTGATGACCAGTATTCCAAAAATCGATGTTACAAGGACAATAGTTGCCATACTGCCAAATTCTGGAACAGCCTGTACAGTAAACTTGTCCCCCAAAGGATTAGGAAGTGGATTGAATTCAATTCCTACTACCGATGCAGATATTTCATAATTTCCAGATCCAGTAAATACTGGCCCGCTGACATAATATGGTCCAGTAGTGGTGTTATTTGGATCTGACTGACCTCCAGTGACACCAACCGAGCCCGACCCACCAGTAAATTCCAGTATCAGATTTCCACTATGTGTATGCATTTGCTTGTTAAACACTTCTTTGCCATTTTGTGAAATTATAACTAGATAGTCAAGATGGTCAATCTTGTTTGGAGTGATTGAACTGCCAAGAAATGCCTTTTGGTCAGCATGGGGCGTGAAAGAAAGCGTGACGTTGTTTGATTTGCTCACATCAATAGGAAAGGGGGAGATGGTAAGATCAATATTATTTCCCTTGAGTTGACCACCGGTGTCTCCAAATACAGCAATCTGGCTTGACATCATTAATAATGGAGTAATCAATAAAATCAATGCAAGCAACACCGCATGACCTTGCATATCATCCATACGTCAAGGAATTATTTAAGATAGAAGTTTGATCAAATGTTTATCGAAATTACCACAAAACCACTCAAGCCTTTTCTATCAACTTGATAATTCAAATATTCATTATTTTAATATCAATAAAATCTATGAAAAAACCAATAATTCATACTCTTGTCACCAATATCTCACATTCGGCATTTCCATTGAGCATACACTTTGGTTGAGTTATGAGTACTTTTTGCTTGTAAAAAGTGGCTGCAGACTCTACCAGCCCTTCTGCAAAGTGACACATCTTTAAAGAAGAACTATAGCGAATCATAACGTTGTCTTTGTCAAGCCGTGACACTCGTAGAGTGGGAGGATTGGCACCACGAATTTGGTTTCGAACCTCTTTGTGAATATATTCTTCAGTATGCTCCAAAAAGTCCAACACATCCCAGGTTTTATCGATATAATGACTGAATTGCGAGATAAGGCGAGGTGCTACAAACATTCCAAAATTTCGGAGAAATTGGTTCAGAGATAAATGACTCAATTTGGCAGCGGTTAAGAGAAGTTGCTTTGCTTGCAAATCTGTAGGTGTATCCACATAAACACTGACATCTGAAAGATTTGCTTTTGAGAGCCATTCCTGCCATTTTTCTTCTGATCCTGCAAATTGTTGCAAATTAACAAAAATTAGTTTATGCACAGATCATATCTTCAATCAATTAATATTAAAAGATACACATGATAACGCAGTCGGCATAGTGATCAGGGTAAAAGTCTAAAATCGAAATCACATTACAATCAATAGCTTTGAAGTTGTACATGGCAACATGTTAGAAATTGAATTACAAGAAAAACCTAAACAGGACTAAACTTATTGGGCAGGATGCCGTATTATAGTATATGATGATGCAAGAAAGTCCAAAGATCATACTGGAAATATCAGATGATTTCATGAAAGATAGCATGCTTGAAGATCCATATGGACAAGACACTATGCCAGTAGAATGCATCATGAAAAGAGATGTAGTGAGTCTAGATCATGCCAAAACTGCGTATGATGCGGCTATGCTTATGATAAAAAAAGGAGTGGAATGCGTCATAATAACAGCATATGGCAAACTCTTTGGCATGATCACCGAGAGGGATATTGTATGTTCGGTTGTTGGTCTTAACATACCGCTTAGAAATCTAATTCTCAGTTTTCTGGCATCAAGACCATTGATAAGTATCAACCCACATCAAACTGTTGAAGAAGCAGAATACATCATGAGAAAATACAATATACGTCATCTTCCAGTAGTAGAGGCAGACAAGGTTGTCGGTTTAGTTACTGCTAGAGATCTTGCCATGTTCTCATCCATGCCAGAAATCGGATTTTGTAAAAATTATTCAGTCCGTGACATCAAAATTCAGAAAAATATGATTAAAAAGTTAATTGAACTTGATTAGTTGTTCGTAGGTCTCTATTTTACCATGATTCTCAATATAATACATCATAAAGGAAATAATTGAAAATATAGTCACTGTAAGGATTCGAAAAAGAAGGAATTTGGTTTGCCACATAGTTTTGTCGTTTTTGCAAATTCAGTAAATTTATTCTGATGAGGGAAAATAACATCACAAACACACATGATGGAATCTAAGGTGTTATGCTAATCTCAAATCTCGGAACTAGTGGAACATGATTGGTTCTGGAAATAAGATCTTTGAAATATAATGATGACGTAATAATACTCAGGGAATTAGCATATGACATATGGTATGGCTAAGTGTTTTCCGAATTATGCCTCAGGATTTAGAGTAGATTTTGTTGAAATTATTGACAGATGCCATGTCAAGATTGGCAGTGATGCGATTTGCAAATAATTACATTGAAAAAATCAAAAACCTGTAAAAGATGTAAGACAGAATTTGATGAAGAAAATGGTTATCCTGTATGCAACTATTGCCTCAAGTTGCTGGATAACTGGGAGTAGACATGTCCCTCAAAAGCTTTGTCCCAAAAGAGATCAATGAACACCTTCGTCTGTATTCAAAAGAACCATGGGAAGTACAATTTATTGAAGAATGCGGAATATGTGGGAGAAAAATTGACGAGTTTGGGCTGTGTGGATGCGATACTGGAGGAGGTGACTGAGAACGGAATCTCGTTTAAATCAAAAAACACCTGAAAAGAAACCTCGGGAATATCACAAAGGCATTTGTTGGTTTTGTCAAAACCACTGCAATGATTATGGTTATACCCATGAAGCATGCATAATAGATTACTTTATCAAATCAAAACCACGCCTAGTCTCGGCATAACAAGTCAACAGTGCAAAAAATGCACTATACAGTAGCGTGTCTGGCCGGTCTATGAGTAGACATTAAACTAATTTAATCAAACCGCCCAGTTTAGTTTTGTGAGGGAACTAAGTGAATAAAACCCCTTCAAGGGCTCGTCTAATACTTTTTTGATGGAATTATGGAAGAGAATTGAACTGATTGAATAATTCCCCCAGTGAGTCTTGAATTTGATTAGGTCTTCAAAATAATCTTGAAAATAAAGAAATCCTCCAGGATTAATCATTATTTGTCATCTACTACTAGTAGTATCTTAACTCCGTATTCCTTTTCGTATTTTCGTACATGCTCCATTATCATGTGATACTTCATCCAATGATTTCCTTCTTTACCGGATTTTTGTGTTAGAAAATCTGTCAAATACATCATTGTATTCTATAATCCATAGTAACTAATCTTGATTTTGTAGAAGACCGGGGGTGGGTTTGGTCAAATTTGTTTAATACTAATCATTGGACCTAAAATTTAACAAGATCCTATTATTCTCTCCACATATTTAGAACAAGAGTATCTGACGTCATATTGAAGAAACAAATCTAACCAAATATGCAATCATGAGAATTTCATCCTGCAAGAGGCAGATTGACGTCATCTATGAATCGGAAATGGAATGAAAATTGTTTGGCCCACTTAGCACGTTTGAAATTCACATTGTTTGTATCACACTAGTTGGCTTTCAAGAATATTGTAAATGAAAAACCAAACCTTATAGGTCTAAAATATTAGCTTCAGATGTTGTCTGAAGATAGAAAACCGGAACGTTCTACACAACACCTTGCAAACGAACGTACCTTTCTTGCATGGATACGTACTTGCATAGCCCTCATGGGATTGGGTTTTGTAGTTGCAAGATTCAGTCTATTTCTTAGAGAATTTAGCATCATAACAAAAAATCAGACAATTCCACCCAACTTGCCAGAACAGTCCTCATCAACCATGCTTGGTATGAGCATGATTGGCCTTGGAATTTTGTTGATAATTTACGCATTGATAAATTATCTCAAAGCTCAGAAGGATATCGAAGCAGGCAAATATCTACCAAGGCATTCTATAATGTATGTAGCAAGTATTGGTCTTGCCATATTTGGAGTCATAGTGCTTGTCTATCTAATTCTAATATCTTCTTGATATTATGCCACAAGTTACAAATGATGTCTTTTGTGGGCTAGTTCTAAAAACCGAAACAATGAGATGATCAATTAATCCAGTCTTCGTAATCTTCAAACAAGTTTTTATAAAATTCTATTTTAGAATCTTCAGAATCTAAAGTTCCTTTCTTTTCAAATGCGTCATAAACTATTTTGAGGTATTTTCCAAGTGGCAATCTTGGTATGTCATACTGTTTTTCTTTTCCGTACCATTCATACAAATCTTTGTCACTTTTTGTCAGATTACATTTGGGGCATGCCTGTACCATGTTGTCTATGGCGTCATCTCCACCTCTTGATTTTGGAATGATGTGCTCCCAATGTAAATCTCCTTCAGAACCGCAATATGCACACTTGTTGGATTCCTCTACCAGTTTCTTGTTCTCCCTTAGGATTGCAGATGGATGAATTCTCTGCTCCTTTAGTTTTTCGTAAGTATGCATAACAAAACCATAATTTTTCCTGTCTCCTACTGCACTCCCTGCTATGAGCTTGGCATATTCCCAATAAATGAGATCACGGGCAGTCTTGATATTTTTTGGAGGCAATAAAACCAATAATACATCTGAGGTATTAATTGATTTTAGAGAGAACTAAACTAGCTAAACAATTCCCCCAGTGAGTCTTGTAGAACAAACCATTAGTGGGTTTTGAACTAAAATTGTAATACCCATCAAAGGTACATCATATGGTTTTCACAATAATAAACAACGCTACAAAAATTAAAAGAATTGAGAATATTTTGACAAGTTTCTCTCTATGAATCTTTGTCGATAATTTGGTCCCAACAAATCCTCCACCTATGCCACCAATAATGAAAAGAATTGAAACAAGCCATTGAATCTGTCCTTCAATGGAATATCTTATTGCAGTAGTAAGACCAAATGCACTTACAGGCAATAGGGAAGTCCCAATGGCATCTATTATGTTTAGACTTGCAGCGTACATCAATGCAGGGGCAATCAAAAATCCTCCTCCTATGCCAAAATATCCAGCTGTTGCCCCTACTGCAAAACCTGTGATGATTAGTCTATTCTTGTGTATAAGAGATGTTCCGTGGTTATGATGTGTTTCATTTGATAGAGTCATAGGTTTTCTTCTCAACATCATAATTGCCACGACTATTATGAATAAACCAAACAAGAATAGAAGATGTTTTGATGGAGTAAGTAAACCAATTTGGACCCCAATTAATGCACCAACAACTCCAGGAAGTGCAAATATCAAACCTTCCTTGATTTTCACATGTCCAACTTTCTTATGGTGTATTAAACTAGTCAAAGCATTTGTAGCTACAGAAAGTGCTGATGTTCCAAGTGCAACATGTGGTTCAACACCAATAACATAAACTAGAAGTGGAACAGCAAGTATTGAACCTCCACCTCCAATCAAGCCAAGACTGAATCCTACTACAATGCCAGATACCAGAGAAAGAAAGATCATCAGTGGTGCAAGATGAAGACTAGCTGGAATTTGCGATATGTCTAGAAAATTGAGAGAGAAAAATAATACTGGTTCCATTTACTTTTCGCCAGAATTTAGGCAGAAGATACTGCACACCTGTTTGGACCTATCTCCAAATTTGCAACATCGGAGGTCGGAACTGGCTGAGACGACTTGTTTATTTGAATAATTTTTTCGTAATTCATCGGTTTTGGAAGTGTCGTATCAACCACTTTCTCCACAAAGGCATCATGCAATAATCCCAATATCGACAGATTCTTTGCCTCTTTGATACTAGTGTAATAGGTACCATTTTTAGAGAGGGTTCGCTCGTCGTGATGAGCAGGAAGGACCATTGTCTCACTTGGTAAAGTAAGCAGTTTGTTGTGAAGTGTCTCATACAGGTCATTTGCAAACTCTTTTGCTTTATTTCTCAAATCAGGTCTTCCTATTCCTTCCACAAATAGAACATCCCCAGTGAAGACATACTTTTCATCCAAGAGATAAGACAAACTTCCTCCCGTATGCCCAGGAGTATGGATTGTTCTTATCTTTGAATTGCTTACATTGATGATATCTCCATCTCCAATCCTATTGCTTTCAAAATCGTATTGCTCGTATCTGCTCATGTAAAGTTTAGAGTTTGTAAGTTTGGCAAGATCACGTGCTGCAGAAACATGATCTGCATGTTGGTGGGTATCAATGACTTTGACAATATGTAATCCTTCGTCTCTTGCAAACTCTACATATTTCTCTGCTGGATATACTGGATCAATTACTATAGCTTCTCCATTTGAGCCTACGATATATGAAAGACAACCCTTTCCAATTTTCTCTACTTGTAAAATAGTGACTTTTTCTCTTGTTATGATCCGTGGGTTTAGAACTTGCCCCCAACCTGCAAGACCTCCTGCAAGAGACAATGCATCTATTCCGTTTCTTGCCAAGGCAAATGCAGCCACCATTGATCTATTTCCATGGGGACAGATAGTAACTACCTGTTTGCCTTTGGGTATCTTGTTAAGAGATTCTTTGTTGAATAATTCTGAAAGTGGGATGTTTATGCTGCCTTGAATTTTAAAATCTGAAAATTCATCAGGTTGTCTTACATCCACTAGAACCAGATCACCCTCTTTTTTCTTTATCTTGGACCATAGTTCTTCAGGAGAAATTATTGTATGAGTGTCTTTTCTGACAAGGTTTTTGTTCCAGCTTTTGATTCCACCTCTTAGAAAATGTGCATCCAATCCGTATGATACCATCATACCTGCTGTTTCAGCAGACATGGTTCCATCTTCATCAATTAATACGATTTTTACTCCTTTTGGGATTCTTGGCATTATGGTCTCTTTTGCACGTGAATCGCAAACTGCGTGAACTGAACCTTCTATGTGTTCATGTGTGAAATATTCTTTCAGTCTAAGGTCAAATACTAGGAGGGGTTTTTCACTTTTGAGATCTGCGTGAAGATCTTCTGCTGTAACTGCCAATTTTTCTAATTCTTGATTTGTATTCATGATGATATAGAGCACAAAAAAGTATTTAGCGAATGTGTCTCCACTGTAATCAACTGTGTTCTGATTTCCATGAGTAGCAAAAAAACAAGTACATTCACATTTAGAATAGACAAAGAATATGAAAAGATCTTACGTGAAGAAGCACAAGCTAAAAAAATTACTGTAAATACTCTTGCAAACCAAATTTTTGGTGACTATGTAGAATGGCAGCGATATATGGAAAGGTTTGGAACAATAGCTCTAAGCAGGGATGCCTTCAAAATTGTACTTGACTCCCTTGATGAAAAAAATCTCCTAAACTTGGCAATAGATATTGGGGAGAAAGCTCCCAAGGAGTTTATCTTGTTTAAATGGAAAGGCATTGCCACAGACAATGTAATTAAATTCATCAAGATGTATTTTGATCATTGTGGCTATGGAACACATGATCAAACCAAAACTGAAGGCAAGGTTACTTTTAGCATACACCATGATTTAGGCAAAAAAGGCTCATTATTTCTCAAGACATTCTTGGAGACATTGATAAAATCAACACTTGGAAAATCTTGCAATTCAACTGTGACAGAAAATTCCATAGTATTGAGTTTTCAAGACTAGAGATAGACAGTATTTTGTTTATCGTGTTTTAAAGGGGGGAACTAAACTAAGTGAATAAAACCCCTCAAGGGCCCTCGGATTTTTTCTGGTTTTGGGAATTTTTATACAAATATTCTAATTTTCAAAAAAACTGCCTAGACAGAATCTTCCAAAATTAATTGCGGATACCCTTCCTGAAAGCTTGATTGCACATTACACAAAAATATCTGTGGTTTTATAGCAGCCATAAATGTGGTTCCTTCGTGATCAAAAATTCTAAAATGTAAATCACACACACTTTTCATTATCTCAAGAGATTCAAATCCTGGTCTTGAAACAATTATCATCAAATCCTTGTTGTGTCTGACATTCCTTGAATTTTCTATCATGGATTTTAGAACAAGTTTTTCTTGGGAAGGGTATGCCAACTCTGCAAAACTGTAATCAATTGTCATCAATAGTGGTTTTTTGTGGGACTTTAGCAAGCTATAGGTCTTGATCCACTTGCTGTAAGAAGATTCAAAATCCATTTCTTGTCTCTCCACTAAATACTCCAAGTTCTCACCAAAACCATGGCCAAATATTTTCAAGTTTTTCAATTTTTCGGGTTCTACATAGGGAGACAAGTAATTTACAATTGCATCAACATCCTGATCGGCAGAGGAAGAAATTAGGACTGGATTATCTTGTGCAATAAAATTCAATGTTAACGGAGATAGGAAAGGGACAAGAGCGAATCTATCCACTTCCCTGTCAATTTCTATACCAATAACTGCTCCCTTCTTAAAACCTCCAAAAAGTTTTAAATCAAGATTAGCGTTTCCCGTTGAAAACCTATTTTCCAAGTTTTTGATGGGAACATACTTGGATTTTTTTTGTATTTCATGATTAAGACGAGAAAATGCCAGAAACCTTCCATTCTGAAGTGTGAACGGAACCTTAGGCCGTATGATAGGAACTCCTTTTAATTTTTCTAAACTAATTTCTCTAATTCTGTATGTCTTATAGTATTGTTGCGAAGTCTCTATGACTCCATCAACAAGATATTCCAAAGACGCAGTATCTGTTTGCTCAGTAAGGAAGATTATGAAACCATCATATTTTTCGGCTAAGGAGGTAAGTAATTTTTCTGCTCTCATTCTATCTATTGGATTCATTTCCCTTGAAACTGAATCCCAAACATCCAGTATTATGAAAGGCTTCTTTTGGTCTTCTGATGAAAGGAAAGGATCGGATACTTTCTTTGATGAATTAGATATGGTGTTTACAATTGCAGATAGAGCATAGGAAGGCTCATTCATTACAGCATCTTGCATGACTATCTCAAATATGTTACCAGATGAAACAAAATCCTTAATCCAAGGAAATCTCCTGTATAGGATTTTATCAGTCTGATTACGAGTGATGAATACGACACTATACTCTTTTACATTATTTCCTACAAGCTCAAAGCAAAGAGTCTCTTTACCCGTTCCAGAACGTCCTTTGACCAGAAGCGATCTATTGCCTATTCTAACAAACTGTTCAAGATCTGGCAAGCCGAATTTCTTATTATTTTGTGACACAATCAGCTAAATACTTTTGGTGGTATAAATAGGATATATTTTTCCGGTTTCTGGATTAATATAATTCCAATCTGGTTCGTTACTATATTTTACAAATTCAACGGCAAACTCTTTAGATATTACTTGGTAAGCGGAATCTCCAATGACTATCTGTCCAGGTTCTGCAAATGGCATCATCTTTGCTGCAATAGTAATAGAATGGCCAATCAGGTCAGGTTCTGATCCGAGAAACACAATCTTGTTTTTTCCATGGTCTATTGCTACTCTGATTTGTATTGGCGGGATGGCAAAGTCATGAATAGCAGGATTTATTGCAAACCCTGTAATGACATTCATGGAACGACCGCATCTTATGGCATTTTCAATCATATTTCCTTTTCCCTCCAGATGAGGAAAATAGGCAATTACTGCATCACCAGCATATTTGAGTATAAATCCACCACTCTTGGAAATTACAGCAGCCATTTCTTGGGAAAAGGTACCTATCAGTGAAGATAATTCTTCAGATGATAGTTTTTCTGAAATCTTTGTAGATCCTACAATGTCGACGTATAAAATAGATGCCTCAAGGTCAATCTCTAGCTTGGAACTAAGATATCTATTTGATAAATACTTGAGAAAGGTTTGGGCATAAGAATCACTGAGATTTCTTTGATATGCTGATATGTTCCTTCGAATTCTATTTATCGATTGAGTAACTCTTTCATGGTTTGGAGTGATGTGATAATTATTTTCAGGTGCCAAATTATCCATTAGTGAATCAAGAACCCTCCGGGACACAAATTTCCTTACTACAGTATCGTAATAACCGCTTTCACCATCTATCACAGACGGCTGAAATCTCACTCTATCCTCTGTTACATCAAATGGAAACACAATTTGATCATCTAACATCTCAAACCAAATCAACTCAAGTTTCAATATATAACTAGTGGCATTTCTTGTCAGGGATAAAACTTCTTTCTGTCAAAGGGTACTGAACCATTTGACCAACCCCCCACTCCCGGATTTTTTAAACTTCAATGGGTTTTCAACTAATATTGTAATACATATCAAAAGTGTGATCCAGTTCATTTGTAGTAACAGAGATTTGTTATGACGAATACTTTGTTACAGCTCCGTAAATTGTAAGACCCATGCCCACAACAAATAACGCTGATCCTATAATCTGTAAATCTCCCGATATCTGACACCTATCTAAGATATTTTGTGGTATTGCCCCTACTGCAAGTCCCATAAATGATGGGCAATCTGTAAAAGGTTGTTGCACAAGAAAGTATGATGCACCACCTATCACTATCAAAATTACACCTGCAATTAAGGCAACTCGGGTATTCAGCAATTCTTCTTTACAGTCCTGGAATGAATCTCAGTCTGGTCTTTGCAGATACTGCAATAATTGACGCCAGAGAAACAACAAGTATCAAAGCTGCAATGGAGCCAAATTCTGGCACTGATTGGGTACTGATTTGATCAATCGTTGAAGAAAATACAGATGCTGGTTGCGGTCCAAGTATCTCTTGCACAGAGCCAGATGGACTAACGATGAAAAATGCAGGAGTTCCATCTATTCCCTTTGATAAGCCAATGTCTTTGTTATGTGCTACTGTACCAGCATACTTGCCAGAATCAAGACAAGAGTTGAATTTACTCGTATCAAGACCTAGGGTTACAGCATATGATTTGAGACTATCTGCACTTGCCCATCCGCTCTGTATTGGACCTTGATTGAAATATAGATAATCATGATATTTCCAGTACTTGCCCTGATCTCCTGCACAGTACGCAGCTTGTGCTGCTATGGGTGAATCTGCACCTAAAAATGGAAAGTCAACAAAGTACAATTTTGCCTTGTTTGTATCAACATAGTCTGCCTTGATTGTCGGTTCTTCATTCCTGAACCAAGCATCACATTTTGGACACTGATAGTCACCAAATTCAATTATTGTAACAGGGGCACTCGGTGAACCAAGAACTGGGGAAGCCTTTGAAAGATCAATGTTTCCACTTGCCATCACAGAACCTCCATTCGCCATAGTTCCATTTTCCCAATTAGACATGTTGCCACTCATGGAATCATTTTTCATGTTATTGTTTACCACATTGTTTTCATTTGCAGGCATTGAACCTTGCATAGTTTGAGCAAAAGCGTATGAAGTACCTGCAATTACAAAAACCGAAAACACCATCAAAATTAAAATAATTTTCATTTCTGCAACGCAGATCTCGCTTTGTGATTTAAGGTTTTTTCCAGATTATTCAAAAAAGTCTTGAACGTTCAAAAGGTTTTGTAGGATTTGGAAATATCGTTAAATAATTTACAGCCCACATCTGGTCAGATTGCAAAGACAAGCACTAGGTTTAGCTTTTTCAAATAAAAAATATCTTGCCTTGTCAGCATCCGTTTTTTTCTTTCTGCTGTTTACACTTTCAATAATTTCTGAATTTATTTTCTTTTCACCCAAATTCATATTTTATGTACCATTGTCTGCAAGCATCAGTTTTGCCCTGATTGTAATAGTGTCTATCCTATCAGGTATTGTAATCAGTCTTAGCATATATCGCATTCGCATGATGGGAACTGGTGTTAGAAAGTCTGGTTCTGGATTATTAGGCTCTATAATTGGTGCAGGAGCAGGAGCTTGCAGTTGTGGTTCAATTGGATTTGCAATAATATCCGCATTTGGTGCAGTAGGTGGAATGGCTAC
Source organism: Nitrososphaerota archaeon (assembly GCA_028867275.1). Taxonomy (GTDB): domain Archaea; phylum Thermoproteota; class Nitrososphaeria; order Nitrososphaerales; family Nitrosopumilaceae; genus Nitrosotalea. The sequence continues at coordinate 4,366 of JAGWGU010000001.1, read as the reverse complement.
TGCCTTTCTTACAAACTATGAGATTCCATTACGTCTAGGTTCAATAGCAATTTTGGCATACACGTATTACGTTACTGTCAAGGGAATAACAGCACAGTGTAAAATCACAAAATGATGGAATGTTTAACATAATCTTGAACTGTTCAAATCAATACTTTAGTATCTATTTGAAGGTAGAACCCTTATGACTCAAAAAACTTTGCAAATAGCTACTTTTGGACAAGACAAAGAGGGCATATTGGCAGGATTGCGTAATTTTCCCATCCATAAACTAATTTTGCTTCATTACAAGGACGATACAAAACCCGTTGAAGAGTTTTCTAGTGGCTTACGTTCTACACTTGGCATTCCAGTTTCTTTGAGATTAATTGAACAGCCTGATATCATCAGAAGTGCAATGGAGCATGTTTCCCAAATAATAAAAGATGAGGGTTCAAACTATGAACAAATTTTGATCAACGTGAGTGCGGGAGATAAAATGATAGGATGTGCAGCACTTTCCTGTGCATTTGTAAATGGAATAAAGGCATTTGGTACTGATATGAAAGGAGAACCAATGCTTTTACCAATATTGAAGCTAAGCTACAACGAGATAATATCGGATGCAAAGATCAAGATCTTACAAGCAATAGACAACATTGGAGGAATCGTAGAAAGTCTTGACCAGTTGTCAAAACACTGCGAATTTGGAAAACCACTGCTTAGTTACCACATACATGGAAGTTCTGAATCAAAAGGTTTGGTTCAGTTAGGACTGGTGGATGTCGAGAGATTAGAGCGTGGAAGGACAAAGATCACCTTGAACACTCTAGGTAAGATGCTTATTTCTACGAAATAATTTCAAGATGCCTCGTATTGCCATGTCTATGGGACATGTTTCGCAATATGCAGAATGATCTGCTTTGTGCTCTTCCAATTTTTCTTTTGATTCAAACTCTGCATTACATTCAATACACCTGTTCTTGGAGTCTTTTTCTAAATTTGCCATGATTTACAGATATAATACTAAGGATAAAAGTAAATCCTTGAACAGTTGCATTTTTCATTTGTAGATTTGGAAAAATCTTCTTAAGCGATTAATCCGATTTAGCAAAACTATGACAATGGAACCTATTTTGTATCCAAAAAAAGTTGCACTTGGAGCAGGAATAGTTGGCGGAATTGCAGGAGGTGCAGTAATGTATGTAGTAATGAGCACTCTGATGACACAGATAGGTCTGGGTGCAAATTGTTTTGCCATTATAATGGGATTGATAACCGGTCAATCCTATGAAAATGCACTATACCCTGGAATAACTGCACATTTTCTTACTAGTATTGCAATAGGTGTGGCATTTGGTGCAATAATTAATATCAAAAGACTACAGATACGAGGATTTGGTAGGGGAATAGGATTAGGAGTTGCAACAGGAGTTATTGCTTTTGCAGTAATCTTTGTACCAATAGCCATGACCGTACTTCCTACACACATGATGGATTTGATGAAGATGATGCCCATGGAAAATACTGCAATGCCAGAAAATAACATGCAAGGTGCATCAAGTGCAGGTTCACAGATGCAAGGCAAACCAGCAATGGATGAAAAAATGAAGATGGAGGAAATGAACAATATGATCATGGAACAAACTCAAAAGATGTTTCCAATGATCTTGGTTGGAGCATTTGTCTCACATATTGCATTTGGTGCAGCATTGGGCTTGGTAGTTACACCCATCGTAAAAAGATCGGCTGAAAAATCAGGAAGATAAATTTGCTTCTCCTCCCTTTATTTTTGATAGGCATCATAATATGAAAATAAAATGTTCTGATTGCGGCTGTCTTCCAGAAGAATGTGAAAAGAGTATGTCCCCGAAGAATTGCATACATTGTACATTGAAGGAGTGTTGTTGCTGGGCGGTAATTAACAAGGTAAAATAATCTGCATATACAAGGTTTTCAACTAAAATTGTAATACCCATCAAAGGTACAGTAATTACTAGAAGAATTCTACACCAGTTTTTTAAACCATTGATATCCAGTACATATGCAGCATGAGAATTCTGAGTCTACTAAGTGTAATCGTACTGATAATGATGGGAACTAGTACTACCTTTGCGCAATCGAGTATTGCAGCAAATCGAGATCCTGAATTCAATTTATTATATTTCAAATCTCCTCTAATGCAATTCAAATCTGGCATTGCATCTAAAGATGTAAAATGTCATGATAATCTTCTACTTACATTCAAGGCAAAGGATGGCTCTCCAGCCTGTGTGAAACCAGAAACCGCAAAGATACTATATGAACGTGGATGGGCATTAGTATTAAGTGTCAATCTCCATAACAGTAATCCCAATCAACCTGTAGATGTAATCTCAATTCTTTCAGATTCATCTCCAGCCAATCCTGGTGGACCTCCAGTTAAGATAACGCTAAAGAATGATGGAGTTGCACCCATAACCAGTCTCAAAGCTACACTTCATCTCAATAATGAATACGTCTTTGACTTTGCAAACGTAACACAATCAAAACCTCTTACAATTGGAAATTTAGCATCTGATTCTAAGATCTTAATTGGCGCAGGATTTGATACCAAGCTTGCACATCTGCTTACAATCAGTGGAATTGCAAACAAGACTCCGTTTAACTTTACTGAGAATGTTTGGATATCCTCTACAAGTGGAACTTCTGCCAAAGAGCATTCAGCAAATGCAAAAGTGCCCGATTCATTTGTGGTCTGTGACACGCCTTATGAATACAAACAAGGTTTCATTCCAGTACTATACATGCCTACAAATTCAGATGGAAAAATCTGTGTCAACTATTGGAATCCGAATCATCCAAAAAATGCAAGCTTGACAATTTTTGATGCCAAATCATACCATGTGGAAAAAAGCATCACAACATGGGCAGAACCTGACCTTATACCTGTAGGAAATAGTACTGTAACTTATACGATAAAGACAGGAAATCAAACTGGTTTCTATGGGATGACGGTGTTCTGTGTAGGAATGCCTTTTGCTGTTGGATATGACAATAATTTGAACATGTCGATAAGTGATTTTCCATGGGAAAAACGGCAGACATCTTTCTGTCCCATGATGGATTTTCAGTTCAAAGTTTTGGCAACAAAGAATATGGGAATAAAATACATTCCGTATCCTTGAGATTGAAATGAAAACTCTATACCTTGGAATAAAACGATTCATCAGATCTAAAGTTTATCAAACCTCTTTCAAAAATTCTTCTCTTGTTATATTACAATCTCTTAAAATGACTCCAAGTAATCCTATGCGAATCTCTTTTAGTGGAACCGTAACGTATATGGTATCATTGGTTATGGTAACATGACTTCCTTTTTGCCTTACTGCATGAAAACCAAACTTGTTACAAAGAATCTTGACAAGTTCTTTTCCTTGTACGGGAGAAAGCTTCTTCAAACTGCAATGGATTCAGTGGCTTTATCTCTTAATACTGACAAATGAAGCTTGATGGCTTTAAGATAGTTCTTTTTGGCAACTTGTAGATTCTTGCCCGTGCTATACACGCCCAATGCAGAGCATGCAATAGAATAAGACCCATCGTCTTCTCTTATAACTTTGGCCTTGACATCTTTTATCTTGACAGACATGTAACATTCAAAATTGTTTTTAATTATTTTAAGTTTCTTTATCCTCACATTATCATTTTAAGATAGAAGATAGGTTTTGCACAAAATACCATGTATCCGAAATAATCAAGTGAACTGTACAGTGGCCCTTGAAGGGTTTTATTCACTTAGTTTAGTTCCCTCACAAAACTAAACTGGGCGGGTTTGATTAAATTAGTTTAATATCTATTCATAGACAGGCCAGACACGCCCGTCTAATACTTTTTTGACGGAATTATGGAAGAGAATTGAACTGATTGAATAATTCCCCCAGTGGGTCATGCAAGATTCAAAATCCGTGCTAAAAACTAGAAGAATCCTACACCAGTTTTTTAAAGCATACGTGTCCAGTACTTGTAAAATATGAAAAAACTACTAATAGTAATAATTGCAATTCTCCTAGTTTTCATAGTTAACTCTAGTACTACATTTGCTCTTAGTAGTGTATCAATTGATAAAGCACCATATCCACCTTCGCCCCTAACACAATTCAAGTCAGGTGTTGTCACACAAAACATAGCATGCAAGGAGGGATTCATACTTGCAATAAAAAAACAAGGACATCAGCCAGCATGTATAGATCCTGATACTGTACCAAAACTTGTACTTAGAGGATGGTCAGAAAATCCATTAGGTAATCTACTTTTAAAATATGGAAACCAAACACAAGCAAACCTTGTTTTCTATGACATACTAAATGAGCCAAAAATAAGGGATTGGTCCATGAAAGGATGGAGA